>NZ_FNOL01000052.1:0-3438 GCF_900106655.1 Variovorax sp. YR634 | reverse complement strand
GTGGTGCACACGGGTGACACGATCTACCAGGCGGGCGAGCGCTTCGGCAATCTCTACATCCTGAACTCGGGCTTCTTCAAGATCGTGAATCTCTCGGCCGATGGGCGCGAGCAGGTGGTGGGTCTCAAGTTCCGCGGTGACTGGCTCGGCTTCGACGGCATCGCGGGCAGCCGCTATTCATGCGATGCGGTGGCCATGGATACCGGCGAGATCTGGGTTGTGTCGTACGAGGCCCTGCTGGCCGCCTGCGTCACGCATCCCGGCTTGCTGCAAGTTCTGCACACCGCCATGAGCCGGGAGATCTCGCACGATCGGGACTCGTTGATGTCCGTCTGCACACTGCCGGCCGACGCCCGCGTGGCCGACTTCCTGCGCTACTGGGCGGAGACGCTGGCCGAGCGCGGCATGCGCACCGACGAGATCACGCTGCGCATGACACGCGCCGAGATCGGCAACTACCTGGGCATGACGCTCGAGAGCGTGAGCCGCGCGCTGTCGCGGCTGGCGCGCGACAACGTCATCGGGTTTGCCACCAAGGGGCGCCGCGATGTGCAGATTCCCGACGTCGGCGCACTGTCGGCCTTCGTGCAGCGCTGCCTGGCACCTGCACCCGCAATGCTCCAGTAAAGGTCGCAGCCGCGCGTTCAGGCGTGGCCGGCCAGCACCTTTGCCATGGCCCGCGCAAGTTCGGAGCGCGAGTAGGGTTTGCGCAGCAGTTCCCAGCTCTGCGGCACTTCTCGGTCGGCATCCAGCAACTCGGACGAGAAGCCCGACATCAGCAACACCGCCAGCCGGGGAAAGCGCTGCTGCACCTCGGCGGCCAGCCGCGTGCCTCGCATGCCGGCGCCCAGGGCGATGTCGCTCAGCAGCAGGTCGAAAGGCCCGGCGCCCGCATCCAGGGCCGACAACGCCTGCTCGGCCGTGGCGGCAGTGACGGCATTGCAGCCCAGCGTGGTCAGGAAGGTCTCGACCACCTTGCGGACCTCCACGTCGTCCTCGACCAGCATCACGCGCAGTCCCGGCGGGATCGCTTCGTCGGCACGCGCTTCCACGGCGGCCGGCAGGCCGACTTCCTCCTGCTGCGGCAAGTAGAGGGTCACTGTGGTGCCCACGCCGATCCTGCTGTCGATGGCAACCGCACCCCGGGACTGGTTGACGAAGCCGTACACCGTGCTCAGGCCAAGGCCGGTGCCGCGGCCAGCGTCCTTGGTGGTGAAGAAGGGCTCGAAGGCGCGCTCCTTCACCTCCTCGGACATGCCCGTGCCGCTGTCAGCGATGGAAATTGCGACGAAGCGCGCAGCTGCGTTGCTGTTCGGGTCGTTGCGTTCGCTGCGCAGTGCCGCCGGCAACGCACCGCACAGCTCGGTGCGAAAGCGAAGCGTGCCGCCCTCCGGCATGGCGTCACGCGCATTGATAGCGATGTTGAGTAGCGCCGATTCCAGCTGGCCCGGGTCCGCCATCACCGGCGGGCAGCCGGGTGCGGTGTCGATTTCGATGCGGATGCGCTGGTCCAGCGTTCGGCGCAGCATGTCGGTCAGCGAATGCAGCAGCGCCCGAGTGTCGACGGCGATCGGTTGCAGCACCTGCCGGCGCGAAAACGCCAGCAGCTTGCTGGTGAGCTCAGCGCCGCGCCGCGTGGCGCGGGTGGCGGCGCCTATCAACTGCTGCGCGTAGCTATCCTGCGCCAGCACTGGCATCTCCTCCATGACCTGGAGGTTGCCCTGGATGACGGTCAGCAGGTTGTTGAAATCGTGCGCGATGCCTCCCGTGAGCTGGCCGACGCTCTCGAGCCGCTGCGCATGGTTGAGCGCCTCCTCGGTCTGCACGCGCTGAAGGCTGGTGGCAAGCAGGCTGGACAGCGACTCGAGAAAGCGCACTTCTTCGTCGCCGAAGCGCTTGGACTCCTTCGAGCGCACCGACAGCATGCCGATCACGCGCCCCAAGTCGGTCAGCGGCACGGCGAGTGCGCTGATCAGGCCGGAGTCGAGGTAGGTCTGGGGCACGGAAAATCGATGTTCCTTGCGATAGTCGGGCACCACGACCGGACGGCCCTGGGAGAGCACGAAACCCGGCGGGGTGTCGGGGCGGTTGGCGATGCGCGCGCCTACCTCCTCGCCGGCGACCAGGCCGACACCGCTGGCGACCCGAAATTCGAGGCGGTTGCTGTCGAGCAGCCACACCATCGCGACCTCGACCTGCAAGGCCGTGGTGATGATCTCGGGCACGTGCTGGAGCACCACCTGCAGGTCGCGCGTGTCGACCGCCAGGCGCCCCAGCTGCGCCAGGTGCTCGCTGTAGCGGGCGCGTTGCAGTGCCTGCTTCACGCGCGGGTAGGCGCCGATGTCGCGAATGGCGGCCACGACGAAGGGCAGGCCATGGTTCTGCAGCGGACTGAGCGCGATCTCGACCATGACCTCGCTGCCATCCTTTCGCTTGGCCACCAGCTCCATGTGCGTGCCCATGGGGCGCGGGCGGGGCGCGCGGCCATAGGCCTCGCGGTAGGAGGCGTGGCGCGGGCGGATGCTGTCGGGCACCAGCACGTCGACGTTCAGGCCCACCAGTTCTTCCACCGCATAGCCCAGCAGCGCGGCTGCCGAGGGGTTGGCGAGCACGATGCTGCCGGACTGGTCCACCACCAGCAGCGAGTCAGGGTAGGCGATGAAGAGCGAGCGGAACACGCTGCCTTCATCGATGCCCGAAGGCAAGCCCTGGATGGGCACGTCGGGCAGGAAGGGCGGGTTGTCCGCGGCGGCGTCAGCCATGGGAAACCGGCGGCACCAGGATGTAGCCTGCGCCTCGCACCGACTTGATGAGCTGCGGGTCGTCCGCATCCGCCTCGATCTTCTTGCGCAGCCGGCCGACCTGCACGTCGATCGTGCGGTCGAAGGGGGCGGCTTCTCGTCCGCGTGTCTGCTCGAGCAGGAAGTCGCGCGACAGCACGCGGCCGGGATGGCGGGCAAAGGCTTGCAGCAAGTCAAACTCGCCGCCGGTCAGCGGCACTTGCTCGCCTTGCGGGTTCCTGAGGCTGCGCGCGGCGGTGTCGAGCTGCCAGCCGGCGAAGCTCAGCTTGTCGGGAGAGGCTGCAACGGGCGCCGGGGACGCGGGTGTCTCGGGCGTGAGCCGGCGCAGCACCGCCTTCACGCGCGCCACCAGCTCGCGCAGGTCGAAGGGCTTGGTCACGTAGTCGTCGGCCCCAACCTCAAGGCCCACGACCTTGTCCACAGCATCGCCCCGGCCGGTGACGATGACGAGGCCGCAGCGCCAACTCTCGCGCACGTGGCGCGCAATGGTGAAGCCGTCTTCGCCGGGCAGGCCGAGATCGAGCAGTACGAGGTCTGCGGGATCGGTGTCCATCAGCGCCATGAGGGCCCGGCCGTTGTGGACCTGGGTGACACGGAAACCGTGGCCCTGCAGGTAGTTGGCCAGCAGCAGCGTGAT
>NZ_FNOL01000035.1:0-49623 GCF_900106655.1 Variovorax sp. YR634 | reverse complement strand
TAGCTGTCGCCGAGGTTGCCGGTGAGCAGGCCGCCGATCCAGTGCCAGTAGCGTGTCCACGCCGGCAAGTCGAGGCCCAGCTTGGTGGCCAGCGCCGCGACGGCTTCGGGTGAGGCGTCGGGGCCCATGAGCATCTGCGCGGCGTTGCCGGGCAGGATCTCGAGGACGAGGAAAACGATGACCGAGGCGCCGATCAACGTGCCGATCAGCGTGGCGAGGCGCTTGAATAGAAACAGACTCATGGGGCGGGGCGCAGCATAACTGACTCCTGCAACAAGTGTGCCGTGAATGTGGCCTTTGTCATTCACAGGCGGCCCGCTTGGCCGAGCCCGCGATAATCGGGGGATGGCCCTCATGATCACCGACGAATGCATCAACTGCGATGTCTGCGAGCCCGAGTGCCCGAACGATGCGATTTACATGGGCGCGGAGTTCTACGAGATCGATCCGCACAAATGCACCGAGTGCGTCGGCCATTTCGACGAGCCGCAGTGCGTGCAGATCTGCCCGGTGGCCTGCATTCCCCTGAATCCAGAGCACGTGGAAAGCCGCGAGACGCTGATGCAGAAGTACCAGCGCCTCACGGCGATCAAGGTGACGGCTGCTTCGACCGGCGCTTAGTCGGCCGACTTCCGCTTCTTTTTCTTGCGCTCAGGCGCGTCGCCGGTTGCCTTCGCGTTCTGACCGCCGCTGAAGCTCATGCTGGATTTCCGCGGCTCGCTGGCCGCCTTGCGTGCGCGGTCTCGCTCCCTTTGCTCGGACATGGCGAGCCGTCTTTCCGCAAGGGCTGCGCTCCTGGCCTCCCGCGCAGCCCGCTGGTCGCGGTCGTAGGCTGCTTTCTCCAGCGACAGCCGGCTGCGTTCGAGGCGATCGGCCTGAGTCTGGGTGCTGCGTGTGCCGGCGTCGGCGGCCCGGCGGTCCTCGTCACTGCGGTGGTCGTTCACCTTCACCGTCTTGCCGCCTTCACAGGGCTGGTCGGAATAGGTGCTTCCGCAACGCCAGGTTTGAGCGGCGTTCTGGGCTGAGGCTCCCATGGATGCGGTGCAAATTGCTATTGAAAAGATAGCAATTGCCGTCGTTCCGCTTCTTTTTCTTCTTTTCTTCTCTTCGCTCATTTTTTATTTCTCTCCCTCCTGCACTGCGATGGCCGGCTAAGTGGCGGCAGGCGTGCCCCCGTCGCCGGGCTCCCGCCGCGGCGGTTTGGGCCGGGGCGGTTTGCTCGTGTGAATGACCAGGGTCGCCTTCTCCATCTCGCCCGCCACAAGCGCGGGGATCGCGTGCAGGGTGCGAGTGATGGCGTCCTCTATGGCTTCACGTTGTTCTTTCAGCGGCTTCTTGAGCACCCAGTTGACGACCTCCGACTTCACGCCGGGGTGTCCGATGCCCAGGCGCAGCCGCCAGTAGTCGCCGGTGCCCAACTGCGCGTGGATGTCGCGCAGTCCGTTGTGGCCGGCATGGCTGCCGCCGAACTTGAGCTTGACCTGGCCCGGGACCACGTCGAGCTCGTCGTGCGCCACGAGGATTTCCTCGGGCGCGATCTTGAAGAAACGGGCGAGGGCGGCCACCGACTTGCCAGACAGGTTCATGAAGGTCTGCGGCTCCAGCAGCCAGATGCTCTGGCCGCCAATGTTGGCGCGTGCCGCAAGGCCGTGGTAGCTGCGCTCGGGCACAAGATTGAGTTTCCACTCGCGCGCAAGGGCATCGATCCACCAGAAGCCGGCGTTGTGCCGCGTGGCTTCGTACTCGGGGCCCGGGTTTCCGAGGCCGACAAACAGCTTGATCATGGTCGTGGATTATCCCGTCGCCGGAAAAGCAGAAGGCCCGCACGGGGCGGGCCTTCTGCAGCAACGAATGCGAAAAAGCGAATTACTTCTTGGCAGGCGTCTTGGCAGCGGGGGTCTTGGCTGCAGGAGCGGCCTTGCCACCCTTGCCGGCCGGCGCTGCTGCGGCGGCTGCATCGGCAGCGCCTTCAGCGGGGGCGTCGACTTCTTCAGCCGCCGGCGACACGGCCGAAGCCAGCACCGGGTTGACCTTGCCGTGGCTGACCCACTTCACGCCCTTGGGCAGCTTGATGTCCTTCAGCGTGACGGTGCCGTTCTTCTTCAGGCCCGACAGGTCGACTTCGATGAACTCCGGCAGGTCGGTCGGCAGGCAGTTCAGTTCGAGTTCGGTCGTCACGTGATTGACCAGGTTCAGGTCGATCTTGACGGCTTCGGATTCTTCTTCACCCTTGAAGTGCAGCGGCACCTTCAGGGTCATGCGGGTCTTGGCATCGACGCGCTGGAAGTCGATGTGTTGCACCAGCTGGCGGAACGGGTGGTATTGCACGTCGCGCAGCAGAACCTTGCTGACGTTGCCGCCCAGTTCCATTTCGAGCACGCTCGAATGGAAGGCTTCCTTCTTCAGGGCGTGCCACAGCGCGTTGTGATCGATTTCGATCAGTTGCGGCTGGGTGTCACCACCGTAGACGATGCCAGGGGTCTTGCCCGAGATGCGGAGACGGCGGCTCGCACCCGTGCCCTGCTTTGCGCGCTCAAAAGCGACGAATTTCATAACTAGCTCCTGTGAGAGTCCACCGCGACCAGTGCGACTCCGGTTCAAAAAGGCTTCAGAAAAGAAGCCCGCTCTTTGGCTCGGGTCAGAACAGGTTGTCCTGGTCCGAGAACAAACTCATCACCGACTCGCCCTTGGCAATGCGCTGGATCGTTTCGGCGATCAGCGGTGCCACGGAGAGCTGGCGGATCTTTCCGCAGGCATTGGCGCCGTCGGAAAGGGGAATGGTGTTGGTCACGACCACTTCGTCCAGGGCCGAGCCCTGCGTGATGCGCTCGATGGCCGGGCCCGAGAAGATCGGGTGCGTGCAGTAGGCGTAGACGCTCTTGGCGCCGCGCTCTTTCAGCACTTCGGCTGCTTTGACCAGCGTGCCGGCCGTGTCGATCATGTCGTCCATGATCACGCAGTTGCGGCCGTCGATCTCGCCGATCACGTTCATGACTTCGCTGACGTTGGCCTTCGGACGGCGCTTGTCGATGATGGCGAGGTCGCAGTTCAGCTGCTTGGCCAGCGCACGGGCACGAACCACGCCGCCGACGTCGGGCGAGACCACGATCAGGTCTTCGTAGTTCTTGGCGCGCAGGTCGCCGAGCAGCACCGGCGAGGCGTAGATGTTGTCGACGGGAATGTCGAAGAAGCCCTGGATCTGGTCGGCGTGCAGGTCCATCGTGAGCACGCGCTCGACACCGACGGTTTCCAGCAGGTTGGCCACGACCTTGGCCGAGATCGGCACGCGGCTCGAACGCGGGCGGCGGTCCTGGCGGGCATAGCCGAAATAGGGAATCACGGCGCTGATGCGTTCGGCCGAAGCGCGCTTGAGCGCGTCGACCATGATCAGCAGTTCCATCAGGTTTTCGTTGGTCGGTGCGCAGGTCGACTGCACCACAAACACATCGCGCGCCCGGACGTTCTGGTTGATCTCGACGGTGACTTCACCATCGGAGAAGCGACCGACGCGAGCGGCGCCCAGCGAGGTGCCGAGGTTGTGCGCGATTTCTGCAGCAAGGCCCGGATTGGCGTTGCCGGTGAAAACCATGAAATCAGGGTGATTAGCCTGCATGAGCGCGTCCCGGCAGTGCAAATTGGCTTAGGAAGCCGCCAAAAGGTTTGTGATGCGTGGCGGCCGGTGAGCCGCCGATTATTGCAGCGGGTGGGCTGCAAAAGAAGACTGCGGCCGTTGGGCCGCAGTCGTTGAAGATTTGGCAGGGGAGAAAGGATTCGAACCTTTGCATGCTGGAATCAAAATCCAGTGCCTTAACCAGCTTGGCGACTCCCCTACACGGGTCGATGGTTTTCACCATCAACCGATATATGTCGCATCGAACCGAATGAACGGTCCGATTATCTTCAGGTTGCCCATCCCAAGAGCGGATGGACTTCCAGGTTGCTGCATTGACGAACCTGCCAGCCTTCGGGGGCTTCGAGCAGTTCCGCTTCCTGCGGCGCTTGCGGCATCTTCGCGAACACCGAACTTCCGGAGCCGGTCATCCGGGCCTTCAACCCTTGGGCACCGAGCCATTCGATGGCGTCGGTGACGGCGGGGCAAAGTCGCTGGGCAACCGGCTGCAGGTCGTTGTGGCCGAAGTCGAAAACCGGGTTTCCCAGGTTCGTCGCTTCCAGCGATTCGCTATCTGCAGCAAAGCCCGAGATTATAGCAACAGGTGTGGCGCGTTGAAGATCGGAAGCCGAAAAAATTAATCGGGTATCGAGTCCCTCGGGTGGTTTGACCACCGCGAAACGCGCCGACGGCAGTGTAACCGGTGTGATTTCCTCGCCGATGCCCTCGACCCACGCATTGCGGCCGCCGAGGAAGAAGGGCACGTCCGCGCCCAGCTTCAGGCCGATGTGCGCCAGCCGCGACAGAGGCAGATTCAGTCCCCACAGGCGGTTCAGCGCGAGCAGGCAGGTGGCGGCATCCGAAGAGCCGCCGCCCATGCCCGCCTGTGCCGGCACGTGCTTGGCCACGCTGATATGCGCGCCCTGGCCGGGCGCGGCGAAAGCCTGCAGGGCGCGTGCCGCGCGCAGGATCAGGTCGTCCGCGGGCAGCTCGGTCGTCAGGTCTTCGCGGCTCAGCTGCCCATCGCGCCGCAGTTCGACATGCAGCATGTCGCACCAGTCGATCAGCATGAAGACCGACTGCAGCAGGTGGTAGCCGTCGTCGCGCTGGCCGGTGATGTGGAGGAAGAGATTGAGCTTGGCCGGCGCGGGAAGGTCGTAGATCGCCTTCATGACCGTTCGAACACGATGCGCAGGTCGGCCCGGGGGCTCGGCGATTCGCGCACGGCCTGCAGCCGTCCGTTGCCGAGCTGCGCAAGATCGGGCTTCCAGCCGGGAACGGGGTCGTTGCGGCCCGCGAGCCAGCCGAACAAGGCGCCGACCGGAATTGCAGCGCCGGTAGCGGCCTCGATCAGTTCATCGACGGAGTCGAAGCGACGTGTCTTGCTGCCGTCTTTCAGCAGGGCCTCGCCCGGTGCCCAGTGCAGTTGCGCCAGCGTGCTGCCGATAGGTGTCGTGAGTGTGAGGTCGCCCGAGTCGGCGGAGCCGCGCAGCTCGAACAGCGCAGCGAAGGTCTGCACCGGTTCGCTCTCGATGCGCAGCGACATCCGGCCGCTCCAGCTGTCCGAAGTCTTCGGTGCGGAAGAGCCGCCAGACAGCTGCGCGCAGCCTGCCATCAGGAGAAAGGCGGCTCCACCTGCCGCCAAAAGGGTACGGCGGCCGTGGCCGGCCTGCGTTGGCACGAATGCCCCAGCGTGAGCCATGCTACGGCTTCACTCGCAGGCGCTTCAGCGTTTCCTGCAGCGTCTCGTTTTCGGCGTCGCTCAGCAGGGCCTCCTTCCAGATCGTGACCGCACGGTCTTTCTGGCCGGTGCTCCACAGGACTTCGCCGAAATGCGCGCCGATCTCGGGGTCGGGCCGCGTCTTGTAGGCCGCTTCGAGGATGCGGATCGCCTCGGCCGTATTGCCGAGCCGGAACTCGACCCAGCCCAGGCTGTCGGCAATGAACGGATCTTCCGGCGCCAGCTGCACAGCCTTCTGGATCAGCGTGCGCGCCTCGTCGAGCCGGATCTTGCGATCGGCGAACGAATAGCCCAGCGCGTTGTATGCGTTCTGGCTCTCGGGCTTGAGCTGGATGAGCCGGCGCAGCAGGCGCTCCATGTCGTCGAGGCGGTTGAGCTTCTCGGCGACCATGGCCTGGTCATAGACGAGGTCGCCGTCGTCCGGCGCCGCCGCCGAGGCCTGGGCGAGCATGTCGTAGGCCGCCTGGTATTGCTTCGCGTCGCGCAGCAGTTGCACTTCGGCAAGGAATTTCTGCTTCTTGTCGTCTGGCGTGCGCTCGGGCAGGCCGCGGATGATTTCGCGCGCCTGGGGCAGCTTGCCCTGGCGGGCCAGCAGCGCTGCGCGACGGGTTTGCGCGGCCACCAGTTCGTCCGGGCCGTCGACGCGCGCGAGCCAGCGCTCGGCCGCCGTGAAGTCCTTGCGCCGTTCCGCCAGTTGCGACAGCGCGAAGTACGCCTGCGATACACCGCGCTTGCGGTCGGCGGCGTCATTGGCATCGCCATCGGCGTCCTTGTTGGCGCTGCGGCTGCCCGACAGTTCGATGAAGCGTTTGATCGAAGTCTCGGCTGCGGCGTCCTGTTTGGCCTGCATCTGGAGGCTGCCGAGCAGCAGCCATGGCTCGGCCAGCTCGGGCCGCGAGGTGGTCACTGCCTGGAGTTGCGTGGTGGCATCGTTGAAGCGCCGGTCCTCGACGAGCGCGCGGGCGTAGGCAATGCGCAGGTCGGGCGTGGCCTTCGGGTTGTTGTTCAGGTAGCGCGTGACGATTGGCTCGGCGAGCGGCTGGCCGGGGTCGATCATTTCGAGCGCCAATGCAGCGGGGGCATCGGAGCTTGGGTCGATCTCCTGGCCCTTGCGCGCGGCTTCCAGTGCGCCGGAAGCATCGCCTGCATTCAGGCGCAGCCGGCCGACGGTGGCCCAGGCCAGTCCGCCGGTGGTCGGGTTCTTCAGCTCGTCGACCAGGGCCTGCTCGACCACCGAGGCGGCCAGCTTCTTGTCGGCGGCGCGCGAGTAATTGCGCACGATCACGGCCATCAGCAGCGGACGTTCGATCTGCGACGTGGCCGCCACTTCGGCGCGCAGCGGCTCGACGGTTTCGCTGATGCGGTTCAGCGCAATGAGGATCTGCAGTTCGATGCGGCGTGCGTCGCGCGAAGTCGGCAGGGCTTCCTGCCATGCGCGTGCGGCGGCGAGAGCCGCGTCGCCGGAGCGCGATTGCAGGGCGATCTCGACCGCGCGCTGGAACAGCTTGCCGTCGCGCAGCCGGCGGGCGGCATCGAGCACCAGCGCGTAGCCGGAGCCGGGATCTCCGGAGCGGGCGGTCATCTCGCCCATCAGGATCTCGTAGAACAGGTCGGCCGTCAGCGCGGAGGGCTGCGGCGCGGGTTCGCTGGCGGCCTTGGCTGTGATGGGCTTGGGCCTTGTCGAGGGCTTCGGCTGTGCCGATTGTTCGATGGTCAGCGCGGGGCCGTTGGGGGTTGCAGGGGCGGAAGATTGTGCGTGAACCGCACAAGCCAGCAAGGCGAGAGACGCGGCCGCCGCAAGGCGGTGTCGGCGGGGCGAAAGATTCATCCGACCATAATAATCCAGGCTTTTGAACGAACCTTGCGTGGGGCTTAGTCAACGCCGCATTTGCCGGAGATTTACTTTTCATGCCTGAGCTTCCCGAAGTCGAAGTCACCCGTCGCGGCTTTGCCGACCGCATCGCGGGCGCACGCATCGACGCGGTGCGCATCGGCAAGCCCCTGCGCTGGGCCCTGATGGTGCTGCCCGAGGCGCTGGTCGGGCGGCAGGTGCGCGAGGTGCGGCGGCGCGGCAAGTACCTGCTGATCGATCTCGATCGCGGCATCCTGCTGCTGCATCTGGGCATGTCGGGCAGCCTGCGTTTCGACGCGGCATTGCCGTCGCCCGGGTCGCACGACCATTTCGACCTGGTCACCGATCGGGGCACGCTGCGGCTCAACGATCCGCGCCGCTTCGGCGCCGTGGTCTACGTGGAAGACGAGGCAGCCCCATGGGCCATCAAGCTGCTTGGTGGCCTTGGCATGGAGCCGCTGGGCGATGCCTTCGACCTCGACGCCTTCCACGCCGGCCTGAAGAAGCGCAAGAGCGCCGTCAAGCAGGTGCTGCTGGCGGGCGACGTGGTGGTGGGCGTGGGCAACATCTATGCGTCGGAGGCGTTGTTCCAGGCGGGCATCCGGCCGACGCTGTCGGCGGCGCGCATCAGCCGTCCGAGGGCGGCCAAGCTTCACGCAGCCGTACGCGAAATCCTGGCCCGGGCGGTGGAGAAGGGCGGCAGCACGCTACGAGATTTCTCCAATGTGGACGGACAGAATGGCTATTTCCAGCTCGAAGCGACCGTTTATGGCCGTGCCGGCGAGCCCTGTCGGGTTTGTGCAACGCCGATCCGGCAGCTGCGCCAGGGGCAGCGCTCCACCTACTATTGCCCCAATTGCCAGAAGTAGGCGCCTGGTCCGGATGTCGGATTCAGACGTGGATCTCAGGAGAAACAATTTGGAGACGTTGGTTGTTCGCCTCCCGATGCTATATTTGTAAATTGTTTCTTACATATTTCCCTTGAGCCGCTCCTTCAACCAACAACTCGATCAGCACGGTGCGTGGCGGAGCAATTTCGCCCACCGGCTGCAGTGGCTGTCCCGCTGGCTGACCGAGAACGAGCTGCTCGACCAGGCAGTGGCGGAGCGCCTGCGCGGGCTCGAAACGCAGATCCGTACCAGCAAGGTCATGGTCGCCTTCGTGGCCGAGTTCTCGCGCGGCAAGTCGGAGCTGATCAACGCGATCTTCTTTGCCGGCTACGGGCGGCGCATCATGCCCGCGAGCGCCGGCCGCACCACGATGTGCCCGACCGAGCTGGGCTACGACGCCGCGCTCGCGCCCAAGTTGCGCCTGCTGCCCATCGAGACCCGGCTGGAGCCGCATTCGCTGGCCCATTGGCGCGAAAAGCCAACGCGCTGGACCGAGATAGCTATCGACGTCGGCAACGCCGAGCATCTGGCGCAGGCCATGAGCAAGGTGGCCGAGGTGCGCTGGGTCGCCAAGGATGAAGCGCGCACGCTGGGCTTCTGGAACGACGACACCCCCGACGACAACCCGGTGCAGGACGCCGAAGGCCGCGTCGAAATTCCGCGCTGGCGCCATGCGGTGCTGAACATGCCGCACCCGCTGCTGGAGCAGGGGCTGGTGATTCTCGACACCCCGGGCCTGAACGCAATTGGCGCCGAGCCCGAACTCACGGTGAGCCTGATTCCGCAGGCGCACGCCGTGGTCTTCATCCTGGGCGCCGAAACCGGCGTGACGCGCTCCGATCTCTCGATCTGGCGCGAGCACCTGATCACCGAGGACGAAGGCAACGACACGCGCTTCGTGGTGCTCAACAAGATCGACACGATGTGGGACACGCTGAGCACGCCCTCGCACATCGAGCAGCAGATCGAACGCCAGCGCGAAGGCGCGGCCCGTTTGCTCGAAGTGCCGCTGGCGCAGGTGCTGCCGGTGTCCGCGCAAAAGGGGCTGCAGGCCAAGATCCAGCACGACGGCCAGTTGCTGCAGGCCAGCCGCCTGCCGGCGCTTGAATCGTTGCTGGCCGAAGGCGTGCTCGGCAAGCGCGAAACCATGCTGCGGCTCGCGGTCGATGCGGGCATGACCGCGCTGCGCGCCGAGGCCGAGCGCATCCTGAAAGTGCGCCAGCGCGACCTGGCCGAGCAGGCGCTCGAACTGCAGGGGCTGCGCGGCAAGAACGTATCGGTGATCCGCCACATGCGTGCGCGCATCGATCAGGAACATGCCGAGTTCGAAGGCAGCAACACGCGCATCCTGGCGCTGCGCTCGGTGCAGGGCAAGCTGCTGCGCGAGGTGTATGCCGTGCTCGGCCGTACTGCGCTCAAGGCCGACATGGTGCGGCTGTCGGCCGCGCTCAAGCGCCCGGGCGTCAAGTTCAATGTCCGCAAGGTGTACGGCGAGACTTTCGATTCGCTGCGCAACAACCTGCGCGAGGTGCAGGCGACCACGGCCGAGATCCAGTCGATGCTGCATGCCACCTTCCGCCAGCTGAATGCCGAGCAGGGCTTCACCCTGCAGGCGCCGGCCGAGCCCGACCTGACGGGCTTCGAGCAGGAGCTGGGACAGATCGAACGCAGCCACATCCACTACCTGGGCGTGGGCAACCTGCTGAAGCTCGCGCAGGCCGATTTCTGCGACAAGCTGGTTCGCGCGCTGGCCAGCCGGCTGCGGCTCGTCAACGAAGCAGCCATGACCGAGGTCGAGCGCTGGAGCAAGGGCGCGAGCGCGCAGATCGACGCGCAGCTCAAGGAGCGCCGCCGCAACTTCAGCAAGCGCATCGAGGCGATCGAGCGCATCCAGAGCGCGGCGGGCAATCTCGACGAACGGCTGATCGAACTGGCCGCGCAGGAGAGCAATCTCGCCGAGCTTCATGTGCAGCTGCGCGAGTTCACTTCGCTGATCGCGCAGCACGGAAAGCCGCAGGTCGCGGCGACTGTCGGCGAGCTGCGTGCGGCCTGAAGCTTCCGCCTCCACGGCGGTTGCTGGCTTGCAATTGCCCCCGGATTTCGCAGCGCAGATCGTGAGCTGGCAGCGCAGCCACGGGCGCAGCCAGTTGCCTTGGCAGAACACCCGCGACCCGTACCGCGTGTGGCTGTCGGAGGTGATGCTCCAGCAGACGCAGGTGACGACGGTGCTCGGCTACTTCGCGCGCTTTCTCGAACGCTTTCCCGATGTCAAGGCGCTGGCCGCCGGCACCGAGGACGAGGTCTTCGGGCTCTGGAGCGGGCTGGGCTACTACAGCCGCGCGCGCAACATGCATCGCTGCGCGCAGGAAGTCGTCGCGCGCTTCGGCGGCGAGTTTCCGCGCACCGCCGCCGAACTCGTCACCTTGCCCGGCATCGGCCGCTCGACCTCCGCGGCCATTGCCGCCTTCTGCTTCGGCGAGCGCGTGGCGATCCTCGACGGCAACGTGAAGCGCGTGCTGACGCGCGTGCTTGGCTTTGCGGGCGACATGTCTTCGGCGGCGCAGGAGCGTGCGCTGTGGGACCTGGCAACGCAATTGCTGCCGCCGGCAGAGCAGAAGGAAGCCATCGCGAGCTACACGCAAGGCGTGATGGACCTGGGCGCCACGGTGTGCCTTCCGCGCAAGCCGAGCTGCATGATCTGCCCGGTCCACAAGACCTGCGCGGCCCTGCGGGAAGGCGCGCCGGAGCGCTACCCCGTCAAGACCCGCAAGCTCAAGCGCAGTGCACAGTCGCTCTGGGTGCTGCTGGCGCGCGATGCGCAAGGCCGCGTGTGGCTGGAGAAGCGGCCGTCGAAGGGCATCTGGGCCGGGCTCTATTGCCTGCCCGTGTTCGACAGCCGTGAAGATCTTCTGGCTGCACTGCCGACGGCCGCGCGACGCGGCGTGCAGGACCTGCCGGCCTTCGTGCATGTGTTGACCCACAAGGACCTGCATCTGCATCCGGTGCAGCTTCAGGGCGGCCAGCCGCAAGGCGATGGCGCGCGCTGGGTCGAGGCCGAGGAGTGGGGCCGGTTGGGCCTGCCGGCGCCGATGCGCAAGCTGCTGGAAGGCAGCGAGGCTTAGTCAGCCGATCTTTAGTCGGCGGATCAGTCAGGCCGCGTCGAGTTCGCGGTGCCGCTTGAGCGCACCCCAGCGCGCACCGAACGACCGCGCCAGCTGCTCGACCAGGAACACCGAGCGGTGTTGCCCGCCCGTGCACCCGATGGCCACCGTCACATAGCTGCGATGGTCGCGCGCCAGTGCGTCGAGCCAATGCGTGAGGAACTGTTCGATGTCGTTGTACATGCGCGCTACGTCGTCGTGCTCGCGCAGCCATTCGATCACCGGCTCGTCGCGGCCCGTGAGCGGGCGCAGCGCGGGCACGTAGTGCGGGTTGGGCAGCATGCGCACGTCGAACACGTAGTCCGCGTCAAGCGGCACGCCGCGCTTGAAGGCGAACGATTCGAACACCAGCGTCAGCGCGCTTTGCGGTGCCGAGATCAGCGACTTGATGTAGCTCTGCAGCTGCGCCGGCCGGATCAGGCTGGTGTCGATCACGTCGGCGCCGTCGCGCAGGTCGGCCAGCAACTCGCGTTCGAGCTCGATGGCCTGCATCAGCACGCGGTGCTGTTCGGGCACGTCGGTACGGCCTTCCTGGCGCGAGAGCGGGTGGCGGCGGCGGGTTTCCGAATAGCGGCGCAGCAGGGCATCGGTGGTCGCGTCGAGGAACAGCGAACGCAGCGAGATCTCGCCGTCGCGCCGCAGCGCTTCGAGCTGCTGTGGAACGATTGGTAGCGAGACGCCGCTGCGCACGTCCATGGCAATGGCCACGCGCGGCGTCTGCTGTTCGTGCTGCAAGGCGATGAAGGACGTCAGCAGTTCGGGCGGCAGGTTGTCGACGCAGTAGTAGCCAGCGTCTTCCAGTGCATGCAGGGCCACCGACTTGCCGGAGCCCGACATACCCGTGATGAGCACGAGGTCGAGGTTCATGGCGCGGTCACCGAGGTCTTGTGGCCGAGCATTTCGCGTGCGTGCGCGAGCGAAGTCTGCGAGACCTTCTCGCCGCCCAGCATGCGGGCGATTTCCTTGGCGCGATTGTCGTCGTCGAGGCGCGACACGCCGCTCTCGGTGCGCGGGCCGTCCTTGCCGGCTGCTGCCGTCTGGCGCTTGGCAACAACGAGGTGATGGTCGGCGCAGGCGGCCACCTGGGGCAGGTGGGTCACGGCGAGAACCTGGCGGTCGCGGCCGAGCTGCTTCATGAGGCGGCCGACGGTCTCGGCGACCGCACCGCCGACACCGGCATCGACCTCGTCGAAGATCAGCGTCTGCGCCGCGCCGAGCTGGCTGGTGGTGACGGCGATGGCCAGCGCAATGCGCGATAGTTCGCCGCCCGAAGCCACCTTGCCGATGGCGCGCGGCGTGCTGCCGGTGTGGCCGGCCACGAGAAAGGCCACGTCTTCGAGGCCGGCACGGCTGGGCTGCGCCAGCGGCTGCAGTTCGACCTCGAAGCGCCCGCCCTGCATGCCGAGACCCTGCATCGCATCGGTGACGGCCTGGGCGAGGCGCGGCGCAGCCTGCTTGCGGACCTTGCTGAGCGCCCTGGCTTCTTTCATGTAGGCCTGCTGTGCGTTTTGCTCGGCGCGTTCAAGGCCTTCGAGATCGCTTTGCGCGTCGAGCGCCTGCAGCTCAGCCTGCCAACCGGCCAGCAGCGCCGGCAGTTCGGCGGGCGGGCGCTTGTAGCGGCGCGCGAGCGACATCCACAGGCCCATGCGCTCGTCCAGCTCGGCCAGGGTTTGCGGATCGGTGTCGGCATCGCGCAGGTAGCCGTGCAGCGTGTGGGCAGCGTCGGAGGCCTGGGCCACGCATGAGGCGAGCACTTCGCCCAGCGCGCGGAACTCGGGCTCGATGTGCTCGCAGTTCTGCAGCAGCGTGAGCGCGCGCGTAAGCGCGGGGAGGGCGCCGTTGTCGTCGTCTTCCAGTGCCTGGCTGGCACCCTGGGCCGCGTCGATCAGGGCCTGCGCGTTGGAGATGCGCGAGTGGTTGGTCGACAGCTCTTCCCACTCGTCGACGCCCGGTGCGAGCTTGGCGACTTCGGAGATCTGCCATTGCAGTCGCTCGCGCTCGCGCTGCAGCGAGTCTTGCGCCGAGCGCGCGTGTTCGAGTGCGGAAAGTGCCTGCCGCCAGCTTTGCCACGCGGCGTCGAGCGTATCGGTGCGCACACCTGCGTAGGCGTCGAGCAGGCCGCGCACTGCCTCAGGCCGCGTCAGGCTTTGCCAGGCGTGCTGGCCGTGGATGTCGAGCAGGCGGTCGCCGAGCTCGCGCAACTGCGTGGCCGTGGCTGGGCTGCCGTTGATCCAGCCGCGGCTGCGGCCCTGCAGGTCGACGGTGCGGCGCAGCAGCAGCGCGTCGCCGGCTTCGAAGCCGCCTTCGTCGAGCCAGGTGTCCAGGGCGGGGTCGGCGTCGAATTCGGCACTCACGTCGAGCCGTTCGGCCCCTTCGCGCACCGCGCCAGCGTCGGCGCGGTTGCCCAGCGCCAGTTGCAGCGCGTCGATCAGGATGGATTTGCCCGCGCCGGTTTCGCCGGTCAATACCGTGAAGCCGCCGGACAGGTCGAGTTCGAGTGATCGCACGATCACGAAGTCGCGCAGTGCGATGCGTCGCAGCGCCATTTCAGGAGCCCCCTTCGTTCCAGTGAAGTTTCTTGCGCAAGGTGTCGAAATAGCTCCAGCCGCGCGGGTGCAAAAAGCGCACGCGGAAATCGGAGCGGCGCACCACCACGCGGTCGCCGATTGCGAGCGAGGCCAGCGACTGCATGTCGAAATTGGCGCTGGCATCGCGCCCGCCCACCAGCTCGATCACGATCTCGTCGGCGTCGGGCAGCAGCACGGGGCGGTTCGACAGCGTGTGCGGTGCGATCGGCACCAGCACCCAGCCTGGCACGGCCGGATGCAGCAGCGGCCCACCGGCCGACAGCGCGTAGGCGGTCGAACCCGTGGGCGTGGCGATGATCAGGCCGTCGGCGCGCTGGTTGGCCACGAAATGGCGGCCCACCGATACGCGCAACTCGACCATGCCGGAGGTGGCGCCGCGATTGACGACCACGTCGTTCATGGCGAGCGCGTCAAACACCGAGGCGCCATCGCGCACGACCTGCGCATGCATCAGGCTGCGGTGGTCTTCCTCGTACTCGCCGGCCAGCATCGGGATCAGCGTGGCCTGGTAGTTGTCGAGCGGGATGTCGGTGATGAAGCCGAGCCGGCCGCGGTTGATGCCGATCAGCGGGATGCCATAGCTGGCGAGCTGCCGGCCGATGCCGAGCATGGTGCCGTCGCCGCCGACCACCAGGCCGAGGTCGCAGCGCTGGCCGATTTCCTCGACGCTCAGGGCTTCGTAGCGTGGATGGGCAGGGGCGCCGTCATCGTCTTCCTCGCAGGTCGAGCGCTCGACGAACACCGTGCAGCCTTGCGATTCGAGGAAGGCGCCAATGCCTTCCATGACGCCGTCGCGCGAGTCCGCCTGCGCCCGGGCGCCGGAAGCCTGGTATTTGCCGATCAGGGCGACGTGACGAAAGCGAGAGGTCATATCTCACAAATTACAACACTAAAATCTTGCAATGCTGGACGACCGTGCCAAGTTGCTGCTCAAGACGCTCGTCGAGCGCTACATCGCCGACGGGCAACCCGTCGGCTCGCGCACGCTGTCGCGTTCCTCGGGGCTCGATCTGTCGCCGGCGACCATCCGCAACGTCATGTCCGACCTCGAGGCGCTGGGGCTGATTGCCAGCCCGCACACCTCGGCCGGCCGCATTCCGACGCACCGTGGCTACCGCCTCTTCGTCGACACCATGCTGACCGCGCAGCGCGAACAGATGAGCACGCCGAGCCTCGCGCCCGACCAGCCGCAGAAAGTGATCGCCAATGCAGCGCATCTGCTGTCGAACCTGTCGCAGTTCGTTGGCGTGGTGATGGCGCCGCGGCGCGCTTCGGTGTTCAAGCAGATCGAGTTCCTGAAGCTCTCCGACCGGCGCCTGCTGGTGATCATCGTCTCGCCCGACGGGGACGTGCAGAACAGGGTGATCTTTCCGGAGGCCGACTATTCGCAGTCGCAGCTGGTCGAAGCCTCGAACTACATCAACGCGCACTATGCGGGGCTGACTATCGAGCAGGTGCGTGATCGTCTCCAGTCCGAGGTCGAAAAGCTGCGTGGCGAGATCGCTGCGCTGATGCAGGCCGCGGTGCAGGTCAGTTCCGAAGTGCTGAACGAGGCGCAGGAAGACGACGTCGTGATCTCCGGTGAGCGCAACCTGCTGGCGGTGAGCGATTTTTCCAGCGACATGGGGCAGTTGCGCCGTGCCTTCGAACTCTTCGAGCAGAAGGCCCAGTTGATGCGCCTACTCGACGTGTCGAGCAAGGCCGAAGGCGTGCGCATCTTCATCGGCGGCGAAAGCCAGGTGGTGCCCTTCGAGGAGCTCTCCATCGTCAGCGCCAACTACGAGGTTGACGGACAGGTCGTGGGTACGCTGGGCGTGATCGGGCCGACGCGCATGCCCTACGAACGCATGATCCAGATCGTCGACATCACATCGCGCCTGGTGAGCAATGCGCTGAGCCATCGCAAGTAGGCGCCGCAGCGCGAATAGAATCGTGCCGCGTGGGCCGTTAGCTCAGTTGGTTAGAGCAGCGGACTCATAATCCGTTGGTCGATGGTTCAAGCCCATCACGGCCTACCACCGCTTCTTGTTTTGCCCGTTTTCGGAACGAGCCTCAGAACAGGCTATAATCGAAGGCTCAGCGGCTGTAGCTCAGTTGGATAGAGTACTTGGCTACGAACCAAGGGGTCGTGGGTTCAATTCCTGCCAGCCGCACCATCTCCAGAAATGCCCGGAAGATTCATCTTCCGGGCATTTTTCTTTTGTGCCTTCGCGTGGATTCGGCCGGGCAAATGCAAAAAGGGTCGAAGAAAGCGGGCTATAATTGCAAGCTGTGCGGCTGTAGCTCAGTTGGATAGAGTACTTGGCTACGAACCAAGGGGTCGTGGGTTCAATTCCTGCCAGCCGCACCATTACAAGAAAAGCTCGCAACGAAAGTTGCGGGCTTTTTTCATTTGGAGGATTCTGCTTTGAGCAAGGCATTCACCAAGGAAACAGACTCTGACGGGGATGACGACGGCGCTGATGGCGCTTTGCCTCCGTTGCCCGCAGGCAGCAAGAACTACATCACCCCCGAAGGCTACGCGCGCCTGCGCGACGAACTGTTGCAGCTGATGGACGAGGAGCGGCCGAAGATCGTCGAAACCGTGCATTGGGCGGCCAAGAACGGTGACCGCTCCGAGAATGGCGACTACCTCTACGGCAAGAAGCGCCTGCGCGAGATTGATCGCCGCATCCGTTTTCTCACCAAGCGCCTCGAAATCGCGGAGGTCACCGATCCTTCGGTGCACCACGGTCGCGATCAGATCTTCTTCGGTGCCACCGTTCGCTATGCCGACGAGATGGGTGACGAGCGCAGCGTCACGATCCTCGGCATCGACGAAGCGGAGAGTGCGAAGTCGCAGGTCAGCTGGATTTCGCCGATTGCGCGGGCGCTGCTCAAGTCGCGCGAGGGCGACGTGGTGAAGCTCGTCACGCCGGGCGGGGCGCACGAGGTCGAGATTCTGTCCGTGAGCTATCCGGCGCCGCGCCCAGCCGCGGCGTAACGGCGCCTCAGGGGGCGGGAACCGTCCTCGACGCGGTCAGCACCGACGCGGTACGTCGGGCGGCGCGCAACACGGCATCCAGATGCGCGCGGTCGCGCACGGCGATCACGAAGCGCAGGTCGGTCGAATCCTGCGGGGTCTCGTCGGCCATTTCCACATGTGTGATGTCTGCTTCCGCATCGGCCAGCGTGGCTGCGACCCGCGCCAGCACGCCCTTGTCGTTGCGCACGGTGATGACCACGCCGGTCTCGAAGGCTCGTGTGGGTTCATCTGCCCATTCGACGGCGAAGAAGCGCTCGCTGTCTTTATGGCGCAGCCGCTGGCCGACACCGCAGTCTTCCGTGTGTACCACCAGACCTTCGCCATGGCCGAGGTAGCCGACGATCTGGTCGCCCGGAATCGGCCTGCAGCACAGCGCAAAGCGCACCGACGAGTTTTCGCTTCCATCCAGCGTGACCGCCCCCTGCGACACGGTCTCGTGCGAGATGAAGCGCTCGCGGCTCAGCAGTAGTGCGTCAGGTCGTTCGCCCAGCTCGGAGAGCATTGCCACCAGCCGCTTCGCGACGATGCTGGCAATGCGCTTGCCCAGGCCAATGTCGGTCAGCAGTTCGGAGCGGGTGCGGTTGCCGGTGAAGCGCAGCAGCTTTTCCCACAGCGCCTGGTGTTCCTCGTCTTCCTCGGGCAGCTTGCTCAGGCCTTCGGCGCGCAGCGCCTGCGCGAGCAGCTTTTCGCCCAGGCCTTCGGACTCAGCGTGCGCCAGGGTCTTCAGATAGTGGCGGATCTTGGAGCGCGCCCGGCCGGTTCGCACGAAGCCCAGCCAGGCCGGGTTGGGTGTCGACACCGGCGCTGTGATCACCTCGACCACGTCGCCGTTCTTGAGCTCGGTGCGCAGCGGCACCTGGTCGCCATTGATGCGCGCGGCCGAGGTGTGGTCGCCGATGTTGCTGTGGATGGCGTAGGCAAAGTCGACCACCGTGGCGCCTCGGGGCAGCGCCATGATCTGGCTCTTGGGCGTGAACACATACACCGCATCCGGAAACAGGTCGACCTTGACGTGGTCCCAGAACTCGGCGGCGTCGCGTGTTTCGTCCTGAATGTCGAGCAGCGACTGCAGCCACTTGGTGCCCAGCCGGTCGTTGCTGGCCGCGTTTGGTTCAGCGGCCTTGTACAGCCAGTGTGCAGCCACGCCTGACTCGGCCACCACGTGCATCGCCTCGGTCCGAAGCTGGAACTCGACGCTCACGCCGGCCGGGCCGACGAGCGTGGTGTGCAGCGACTGGTAGCCGTTGAGCTTGGCGATCGCGATGTGGTCCTTGAACTTGCCCGGCAGGGGCTTGTACATCTGGTGCAGGATGCCCAGGCCGGTGTAGCAGGCGATCACGTTCGGCACGATCAGGCGGAAGCCGTAGATGTCGGTCACCTGGGCGAAGCTCAGGTGCTTTTCTTCCATCTTGCGATAGATCGAATAGAGCGTTTTCTCGCGCCCCGCGATGCGCAGCGTCATGTTCGCTGCGGCAAAGGCGGTTTCGACCTCGCGCTGCACCTTCTGGATCAGGTCGCGGCGTCGGCCCCGCGCCTTGGCCACGGCCTTCGACAGCGTGGCATAGCGCCACGGTTTCAGATGCCGGAACGACAGCTCCTGCAGCTCGCGGTAGGTCTGGTTCAGCCCGAGGCGATGCGCGATGGGCGCGTAGATCTCCAGCGTTTCGCGCGAGATGCGACCCCACTTCTCGCGCGGCGCATCGGCCAGCGTGCGCATGTTGTGCGTGCGGTCCGCCAGCTTGACCAGGATCACGCGCACGTCGCGCGCCATGGCCAGCAGCATCTTGCGGAACGACTCGGCCTGGTTTTCTTCGCGGGTGTTGAACTGCAGCTTGTCGAGCTTGGTCAGCCCGTCGACCAGTTCGGCCACCGGGGCGCCAAAGCGCTCGATGAGTTCGGGCTTGGTGACGCCGCAGTCTTCGATGGCGTCGTGGAGCAGGGCCGCCATCAGCGCCTGAGCATCGAGCTTCCACTCGGCGCATTGCGCCGCCACGGCGATGGGGTGGGTGATGTACGGCTCGCCGCTGTTGCGCAGCTGTCCGAGGTGGGCCTCGTCGGCGAAGCGGTAGGCTCGGCGGACCAGCTCGGTGTCTTCGGGGCTCAGGTAGTCAAGGCGCGCGGTCAGTGCGGCAAAGCTTGCGGCGGCCGCGTTCAGCGCAGCCGGACTCGGCTTCGGCGTGCCCTTGGGGGCATGGGACTGAGATTTGGCTACCGCGCTCATGGCTACCACTTTAGCGTGACCGCTGTATGGACGCGTTCAGGCATAAAAAAAGCACCGCTTTGCGGTGCCTTTTCGTTGCAGGGCTGCGTCAGATCAGCCCGGCACCTTCTTGAGCATTTCGAGGCCGATCTTGCCTTCGGCGATTTCGCGCAGGGCGGTCACGGCGGGCTTGTTCTTGCTCTCGATCTTGGGGGCATGGCCCTGGCTCAGCATGCGCGCACGGTACGTGGCGGCCAGGACGAGCTGGAAACGGTTCGGAATATTGACGAGACAGTCTTCGACGGTGATGCGGGCCATGATGAGAATCTTTCTGTCTGTGAGCGGATGAACTCGGATGTCAGGGGATGTTCAGTGCGGCGAATGTGTCGGCACGTGCACGGCGCTGTGCGGAATACCGGAGCCGCTGAGCGTGGACGATCGCCTTGAGATCGAAAAGCGCGCGCTCAAATAACTCGTTGATTATAACGAAGTCGAATTCCCCCGCCCTGGCCATCTCTTCGGCGGCGTTCTTCAGGCGCAATTCGATGACCGAGGCGCTGTCTTCGCCGCGCCGTTCGAGGCGGGAGCGCAGTTCTTCCCAGCTGGGCGGCAGGATGAAGATCATGACCGCGTTGGCAAAGGTCTTGCGGATCTGCAGCGCGCCCTGGAAGTCGATTTCGAGGATGACGTCGGCCCCCTGGGCGATCCGCTCCTCGATGGCCCTCTTGGAGGTGCCGTACCGGTGCCCGTGCACATGGGCCCATTCCACGAAGCCGTCCGCCGCGATCAGGGCGTCGAACTCCGTCGGCGAGGCAAAAAAGTACTCGCGGCCGTGCTTTTCCTGCCCGCGCGGCGACCGGGTCGTGTGCGAAACCGAGGGCTGCACGGCCGAATCGAGCTCCATGAGCGCCTTGACCAGGCTCGATTTGCCGGCCCCGCTGGGCGCGGCCACCACGAAGATATTGCCGGGGTAATCCATTCTTTCGCTCGTCGTCATTCGATGTTCTGCACCTGCTCGCGCATCTGCTCGATCAGGACCTTCATGTCCACGCCGATGCGCGTGAGCTCCAGCGCCGCCGACTTCGAGCCCAGGGTGTTGGCCTCGCGGTGCAGCTCCTGGATCAGGAAGTCGAGGCGCTTACCGATTTCTCCGCCCTTCTTGAGCAGCCGCTCGATCTCGTCGAGGTGCGAGTTCAGCCGGGTGAGCTCTTCGGCCACGTCGATGCGGATCGCAAAGGCGGTGGCTTCGGTCAGCGCGCGGTCCTGGGCGGCTTCGGGCAGCGTGCCGCCCGTACCGGCGGTCAGGCCCATGGCCTCCTGCCAGCGCTCCAGGAAGCGGGTGCGCTGCTGTTCGACCAGTTGCGGCACGAGCGGGCCCGCCTGCAGCACCAGGGTGCGCAACTGGCCCAGATGGGCTTCGAGCATCTTGGCCAGCCGCGCGCCTTCGCGCTGGCGGGCCGACATCAGGCCTTCGAGCGCTTTTCCGGCGACATCGAGCAGGTCGGGGCCCCAGTCGCCGCGGGCGGCGCTGTCGCCGCCGGCCAGGCGCAGCACGTCGGCCACGCTCAGGTCGCGGGCGCTGGGCAACCAGGCCTTGATGCTGTCCTGCACCCCGTTGAGCCGCTGGAGCAGCTTGACGGAGGGCTCGACCACACCGGCCTGGGCCGTGTTCTCGATGGCGGCCCGTACTTCGACCTTGCCGCGCTTGAGCTTGCCCGTGAGCAGCTCGCGCAGCGCGGTTTCATGCTGGCGCAGTTCCTCCGGCAACTTGAAGGTGAGATCGAGGAAGCGGCTGTTGACCGAGCGGATTTCTACCCCGAGCCGACCCGCGGCGGCAGGCCGTGCCTCGGCTTCGGAGTGGCTGCCTGCGGACCCGTTCTGGCCGCTGGCGTAGCCGGTCATGCTGTAAACTGGCATTGCGCCTCACTGTGGTTTTGCTTGCATGCACCGAGGCGTCGGCACGGCGTTCGCTTGCCGCACCATCGCCTTCGGGCGAAACTCCCGGATTATGTCAAAGGTCAAGCCTACGCCCCTGTTGCCCGATACGGTCATTGGTGGTTACCGCGTTGTACGCCGGCTTTCCGCAGGTGGGTTCGGTGTCGTCTATCTCGCCATCGACCCCAGCGGACAGCAGGTGGCCATCAAGGAATATCTGCCGTCTTCGCTTGCCACGCGGGGGCCGGGCGAGCTCGCGCCGCAGGTGCCGCCGGAGAAGCTGTCACTCTACCGGCTGGGGCTCAAGAGCTTCTTCGAAGAGGGCCGCTCGCTCGCGCAGATCTCGCACGCCTCGGTGGTCAGCGTGCTCAATTTCTTCCGCGAGAACGAAACCGTCTACATGGTCATGAACTACCTGGAGGGCGCGACCCTGCAGGATTTCGTGGTCACGGCGCGCGACCTGAAGAAGCAGAAGGTGTTTCGCGAGTCGACCATCCGTTCGCTGTTCGACGAGATCCTGCGCGGCCTGCGCATCGTCCACCAGTACAAGATGCTGCACCTGGACATCAAGCCGGCCAACATTTTCGTCACCGACGACGACCGCGCCGTGCTGATCGACTTCGGCGCCGCGCGCGAAGTGCTCAGCAAGGAAGGCATCTTCATCCGCCCGATGTACACCCCTGGCTTCGCAGCCCCCGAGATGTACCGGCGCGACTCGTCGATGGGCCCGTGGACCGACATCTACGCCATCGGCGCCTGCATCTACGCCTGCATGCAGGGCTATCCGCCCAATGACGCGCCCAGGCGCATCGAGAAAGACCGGCTCAGCCTGTCGCTGTCGCGCCTGCGGGGCGTGTACTCCGACAACCTGATCGAGGTGGTCGAGTGGTGCATGTCGCTCGACCCGCTGTCGCGCCCGCAATCGGTCTTCGCGCTGCAGAAGGAGCTCAGCCGCGAAGGCGAGCGCCGCTACACCAAGCTCACGGTGGGCGAGAAAGTGCGCCTGTCAATCGACAACATCCGCTCCTTCGACAAGAAGAGTCTGCCCAAGGCTGCTGCGCCCACCACGCGCCCTGCATGACATCATGAAATTCTCCGTCTTCCAGGTCAGCCGCAAGGGCGGACGTCTCAAGAACGAAGACCGCATGGGCTATTGCTACACGCGGGAATCGAGCCTGTTCGTGCTGGCCGACGGCATGGGCGGCCACCCGGAAGGCGAGGTTGCGGCGCAGCTGGCGCTGCAGACCATTGCCGCGCTCTACCAGCGCGAAGCGCGCCCGGTCGTGAAGGACGCGAAGGCCTTCCTGGCCGAGTCGGCCATGGCCGCGCATCAGCAGATCATGCGTTACGCGAGCCACAAGGCCATGCTCGACACGCCGCGCACCACCGTCGTCGCGGCCGTGCTCCAGGGCACGACCGCCACCTGGATGCACTGCGGCGATTCGCGCCTGTACGTCGTGCGCGACGGCCGCCTGCTGGTGCGCACGCGCGACCACTCGCATGCCGAACGCCCCAAGCCGCACGGTTCCGACATGCCCGTCAACCGCAATCTGCTGCTGACCTGCCTCGGCTCGCCGACCACGCCGCTGTTCGACGTCTCGGCGCCGCTGCAGCTGCAGCGCGGCGACCGCATCATGCTGTGCTCCGACGGCGTCTGGGGCGTGCTCGATGACGAATTGATCGTGCACACCCTCTCGTCCGACAAGCCCGTGTCCGACGCCGCCCCCGATCTCGCCGAGATGGCCTTGCGCAAGGGCGGTGCCCACAGCGACAACGTCACGCTGATCGCGCTCGAATGGGAAATGCCCGACAGCACGGGCGACGATCGCAGCGGCGTATCCACCGAAACCATCGAAGACGGCGTGTTCGCCTCGACCATCCAGGCCGGCATGCCGTCGGACAACGAAATCGACGACCTCGACGAAGACGCCATCGAGCGCTCCATCGCCGAAATCAACGAAGCCATTCGCCGTTCCGCCGCACGCAAGACCTGAGCGCGCGCGGCTTTTCTTTTTCTTTCCGGTTCTCAAACAAATGACTGCTTTCACACGGAGCGGCGGCCGCGCCGCCGACCAGCTGCGCCCCGTACGCATCACCCGCGGCTTCACCATCCACGCCGAAGGCTCGGTGCTGATCGAGTTCGGCCAGACCCGCGTGCTGTGCACCGCTTCGGTCGAAGAGAAGGTGCCGCCGCACAAGAAGGGCAGCGGCGAAGGCTGGGTCACCGCCGAATACGGCATGCTGCCGCGCGCCACGCACACCCGCAGCAGCCGCGAGGCAGCCAAGGGCAAGCAGACCGGCCGCACGCAGGAAATCCAGCGCCTCATCGGCCGCTCGATGCGCGCCGTGTTCGACCTTGCCGTCCTCGGCGAACGCACCATCCATCTTGACTGCGACGTGCTGCAGGCAGACGGCGGCACGCGCACCGCGGCCATCACCGGCGCCTTTGTCGCCGCGCAGGACGCCGTCAACAAGCTGCTGGCCGCCGGCACCCTCAAGGCCTCGCCCATCAAGGGTCACGTGGCCGCCATCTCGGTGGGCATCGTCGAAGGCACGCCGCTGCTGGACCTCGAATACACCGAAGACTCCGCCTGCGACACCGACATGAATGTCGTCATGACCGGCGCCGGCCATTTCGTCGAAGTGCAGGGCACGGCCGAGGGCGTGGCCTTCACGCGCGACGAAATGAACATCCTGCTCGGCCTGGCCGAGAAGGGCATCGGCGAGCTCGTGACCCTGCAGCAGCAGGCGCTGCTGCCATCGAACTGACCAACAGCTACTGGCGCTCGCCGAGCGGACGCCACAGCCACTTTTGACTTTTTATGAAACTGGTTCTGGCTTCCAACAACGCAGGCAAGCTCGCTGAACTCCAGCAACTGTTTGCCGAACTGGCCGTCACCCTGGTGCCTCAGTCGGCGCTGGGCGTGAGCGAGGCTGAAGAACCCTTCCGCACCTTCGTCGAGAACGCGCTGACCAAGGCGCGCCATGCCAGCGCCGCCACCGGCCTGCCGGCCATGGCCGACGACGCGGGCCTGTGCGTCGATGCCTTCGGTGGCCTGCCGGGCGTCGACACCGCCTTCTACGCCACGCAGTTCGGCTACACCAAGGGAGACGCCAACAACGTGAAGGCGCTGCTCGAACAGCTCGACGGCGTGGCCAACCGCCGCGCCGCGCTCGTGAGCACGCTGGTCGCGCTGCGCAGCCACGACGACCCCGAGCCGCTCATCGCCGTCGGCCGCGTGGTGGGCGAGATCGCGCCCGCGCCCGTTGGCGACAACGGCTTCGGCTTCGACCCCGTCATGTACCTGCCGGCCTTCGGCAAGACCTTTGCCCAGCTGCCGCCAGAAGTGAAGAACGCCAACAGCCACCGCGGCCGCGCGGCGCAGGCCATGCTGGCGTTGATGCGCGAGCGCTGGCTGTAATGGCCACCACCTTCCCGATCCTGCCGGCGCAGCCCACGGGCGCGCCGCAGGCCAACGACGTGCTGCACTGGATGCGGCCCGGTCCGCTGCAGCTCAGCGCGCTGCCGCCGCTGTCGCTCTACATCCACCTGCCGTGGTGCCTGCGCAAGTGCCCGTACTGCGACTTCAACTCGCACGAATGGCGCGCCACGAGCGAGGCCGAGATCGACGGCATTCCCGAAGCGGCGTACATCGACGCGCTGGTAGCCGATCTCGACGCCGCACTGCCGCTCATCTGGGGCCGCACGGTCCACACCATCTTCATCGGCGGCGGCACGCCCAGCCTGTTTTCGCCGCAAGCCATCGACCGCCTGCTGGGCGACGTGCGCGCACGCCTCAAGCTCGCGCCCGACTGCGAGATCACGCTGGAAGCCAACCCCGGCACCTTCGAGCGCAACCGCTTCCGCGCGTACCGCTCGGCCGGCGTCACGCGCCTTTCGGTGGGCGTGCAGAGCTTCAACGACGAGCACCTGAAGGCGCTGGGCCGCGTGCACGACCGTGCGCAGGCCATCGCTGCCCTGGAAGAGGCCGCGAGCACCTTCGACACCTTCAACCTCGACCTGATGTACGCGCTGCCGGGCCAGACCCTGGAAGGCCTCGACGCCGACCTCTCGCAGGCACTGGCCCTCGCACCGCCGCACATCTCGGTGTACCACCTGACCATCGAGCCCAACACCTGGTTCGCCAAGTTCCCACCCACGCTGCCCGAAGACGACATTGCCTACGCCATGCTCGACCGCATCACCGAGCGCACCAGCGCCAACGGCATGTCGCGCTACGAGGTGTCGGCCTATGCGCGCGAGGGGCACCAGTGCGCGCACAACCTCAACTACTGGCAGTTCGGCGACTATCTCGGTATTGGGGCCGGCGCGCACAGCAAGTTGAGCTTTGCGCACCGTATCGTGCGGCAGGTGCGCTTTCGCGAGCCGCGTCTGTACATGGAGAACGCGCGCGCGGGGGCCGCGGTGTCGCAGAGCGACGAAGTGGCGCTGGCCGATCTGCCGTTCGAGTTCATGCTCAATGCGCTGAGGCTGAAGACGGGCTTCACGCTGCCGCAATTCAGCGAACGCACGGGGCTGGCGATGACGTCGATCCAGCGCGGCCTCGAAGAAGCAGAGCGCAAGGGGCTCGTGGCACGCGACCTGTTCCGCGTGTGGCCGACCGAGCGCGGGCTGGATTTTCTGAGCGATCTGCAGGCGATGTTCCTGCCCGACGAAGAGTAGGGCGGCGCCGTCGGCATAAAATCGGCAGTTCCGGAGAGTTGGGTGAGTGGTTTAAACCAGCAGTCTTGAAAACTGCCGACGAGAAATCGTCCGTGAGTTCGAATCTCACACTCTCCGCCAGCCATCGATGCCTCTCATCGACGCTCGGCCAGTTCGATATCCTTACCCATCCATGTACCCATTCGCCGGCAATGCGACTGGGTGACTCGCCGTGAGTGGCTCTAACTGACCGGCTGCTGCCGCCGGCGCCCGCTGGCCCACATGCCGCGGACCAAAGACCCTTCACGCCGAAATTAAGGACTTATCGATAAGCGATGCTAGGCTTCGCTCTACTAACCATGGAGCAAACTTGAAGACTCTCGCGTTTTTTAATCACAAGGGCGGCGTTGGCAAAACGACGCTTACGCTGAACGTGGCGGATGCGCTGGTGGACCTCGGCTATCGCGTCCTGATGATTGACGCCGATCCTCAGTGCAATCTCACATCCTTCTTCTTGGAGGAAAAGCAGCTCGATGAGCTTCTGGGCGGTTCAGCCGAAGTCGAGGGCAACACATTGTGGTCGGCTATCAAGCCGGTGGTGGACGGCAAAGGGCCGATCAAGGAGATTTCTGCGTACGAGATGCGCGAAGGTCTGTTGTTGTGCCCTGGCGATGTTCTGTTGGCCGACTACGAGGAGGAACTGCCTGCTGCTTGGACCGGGTCATTCGCTCGCAAGGGACGAGACTACGACGTGATGTGCGCGTTGTCGCGTGCCGCGAGAGATATGGCGGCGCGCTATAGCGCAGATATCTTGATCTACGACGTAGGCCCGAACGTCGGCCCGCTCAACAGAACGATTCTGCTCGATGCCGATTTTTTCACGACGCCAGTCGGTGCAGATCTCTTTTCTTTGCGCGCGCTATCCACTGTGGGTAGATCTCTCACCCGTTGGATCACTGACTGGCAGACAGTGAGGGGGCTGGCGACGGAGGAGGACCAGAAGACGCTGTTGCATGGCAAGCCGGTGTTTTTGGGTTACATCACTTCGGCGTACAAGGTTTCCTCTGGCCGGGTATCAACCCGCCCGCATGAGTACTGGGAGGGAAAGATCGCGCCGAGAGTCAAGGACCGCGTCGTAGAGGCGCTACGTGCGGTCGATCCGAAGCTGGCGCCGTTCAGCACGAGCAAACTCGCCGCGATCAAGGACTTTCATAGTTTGGCCCCGCAGGCACAGGAGTTTGGCGTAGGCATCGGCAAGCTTCGTGGGATGGTGAACTCCGGCTACAACGAGCAAATCGCAGAAGCCGCACATGAGTTCCAGAGCTTGGCCGCTGAAATCGTCAAGCGCGTTGGCTTGAAGCTGGTTAAGCCATAAGCGACTGCGCCCTCCCTTAGCGTAGCTGCCTCGCGTTCGCAGTGCGCCCAGTGCTCGGTGGGTGCCGGGATCTGTCGGGCGAATGCGTGGCTACGCGAGGTGTTCGATCAAGGTTGTGGGAGGCACCCCGATCGCTTTGCACACCGCCACGAACTCGATCACATCCAGCTGGCGCTCCCCATTCTCGTATTTGGAGACGAACGATTGTGGACGCTTCACTCGCTCGGCAACCTGCACTTGGGTAAGCCCCGCATCGGCGCGTGCCTGAGCAAGAAGCCGGCGTAGCTTCTTGTATGGTGGGGATTGCAGGCCGCGCGACACGCGAGCGAACGTACATCCCGTTTTAGAATATCCCAATTCAGGATTAATTACTCAAGGTTTTTCCGCAATCAGACTGGAGTGGGAATGGCGTTTCGTGCAATTGCAGGGTGCCTCGGCACTGTCGTAGTCCTAGCGCTTAGCGCGTGCTCGCCCGAGGGAGCCCAGCAGGGGGGCGCGCTCGGCCCTTCACCAGCGAGCGACCGCGTCGGCTGTTCGTCCCCCGACGCGAAGGAACTCATCGAGCAGCTTGTGTGGGAGGGCGTCGGGAAGGCGGTCACCACTGAGCTGTTCGCCGACCGCGTGCTGGACGTGACCGCGGCGGGCAAGGCCCACTTCAAGATCGGCCTTCAGGGCATCGCCACCGTCCCCGGCCAGAACGGCGCCCACCCGACCTGCGAGGCGACCGTCGCCGCCACGGACGCGCATGACCTCAACGCCGACAGCAGCTGGCTCCAGCGCGCAGCGCGGATCGACCCGAGCGTGACGGTGCGAGGGAAGGACCTGCTGGGCAGCGTGCAGTACACCGTGCAGCCCTCAGACGACGGCCAGAGCATTCGCGTGTCGGCCCACGGTATCGAGCCCTACGCACTGGCCCTTGCCGGTCTCAGCTTGGCGTTCAGCAACGCGGAGCTATATGCCCGACGTGAGGCCGAGAAAGCGGCGAAGGCCGGCGGCGTGCCGGTGCCTGCCGCCACTCCCGCGTCGCCCGACCCTGGCGCGCCGGCAGGTACCACGGCTCCCGAGCAACAGGGCAGTGCAGAGGATCGGTATGTGGCGGCGGATAAGGCACTGAACGTCGCCTACGCCACGGTGCGGGCCCGGCTAGATAATGCCGGCAAGACGGCCCTGCTCGACGAGCAGCGTGCGTGGATCAAGACCCGCGACTCCACTTGCAGCGAGGCCAGGATTGCGGCCGCGAGCGGCGGTGACGTGACCGGTGGTTCCGCTATGGCCCTGGAAGTCGCTGGCTGCAAGGCGAAGCTGACCGAGGCCCGCGCGAAGCAACTCGCGACCAAGGGCTAACCGGAGCCGCCCCATGTTGTACGACATCTATCACTCCGACGAGGACGACCGGTGGCGCTACCTGCTGGGCCGCGCCGGTCGGCGCACGCTGGTGACCGTCGGCCTGAACCCCTCGACCGCCACCCAGGAGCGCAGCGATCCGACGGTGGCGCGCGTGGACGAGGTCGCGCGGCGGAACGGCTTCGACGGATTCGCGATGACGAATCTCTACCCGGTCAGGGCGACGGACTACCGGACCCTGCCGGCCAAGGTGAACAGGAGCGCCTTCGAGCGCAACCTCGCCGCCATCGAGGAACTGGTGGCCGCGCAGGCAGAGCCCGTGATCTGGGCCGCGTGGGGCGCGCCAGTCGTGCATCACGCCTACTTCCTGCGAGCGCGCGACGAGCTGTACCGGCGCTTGGCCCGATTCGAGCCGCGGTGGCTGCGATTCGGCGAGCTGACGGCGACGGGGCACCCGCGGCACGCGAGCCGCTTGGACTACGGCTGGACCTTCGCCCCCTACGACATCGTCGATTGATTCGAGGATATGTGTCGCTGTTGCGAGTGAAAACCGACACTGTCACTTCACGCGCGTCATCCAGGATCGAATGACATCGCTCGGCCAACCAAGGCGCAGCCCGTCGGCCAACTAGCCTAGTGTGTTTATGGGATGGGCGCTGCCCCAAGTAGCAGTCAAAGTCGCCGCGGCCTCAATCCGAGGTTGGAGTGTTGAGGAGCACAACATGAGCGATGTCCGAATCACCTGCATAACAAAGTCCGCCACGAATGGCGGCTATGAGCACATCACGCACGTAGGTAGTCCGCAGTTCACGAGGAATTGGACCGTAGCGGAAGTGATCGCCAGCATTGACGCAGCGACCAACACGTTCTTTGTCCAAGCCAGCAACGGCAAGCGCGCGGATGTCGGCGTGGTCCGCGAAGCCGGTAAGCGGCCGTACATTCGCACTCATGCGGACGGGTACTACAACGATAATTTGCTTGCACTGTCCGCTTGCGCTTAGCAGCGCGATAGTCCCCACCATAAAGGCGCGAACCGGGGGACGCTTATCCCGCAGAACCGGGCTTGGCCTGCGAGACGGCAGCTAGCACTTCAGGTCGAAGTAGCGCTTGCGCGTTTGGTACAGGTCCACGTCGGCCTTGGCCTTCGACGCGCCGGTTTCGCGCTGCGTCGCTGCCTCCAGTTCGGGCAGTCGGGCATCCAGTTGTCGGCACTCCCCTTGATCCCGTGCTGGCAGCTTGATTCTCTGGCGCATCACGTCCATCTGATCGCGTGACTTTCCAGTCAGGGGATGGAGCGCGTCGTCGAAGGCGTGGTTGAGTTCCGTGCGCTGCACGTCGTTGCCCTTCCGCGACTTGCCCGACATCTGATCGACGCCTTGGTTCGGCGTCGCGTCGATCACCTTTGCGCCGACGCACGGCGAGTCCGAGTAGCTGACCTTGCCTGCGGTCTCGCATCGGTACACAGGCGGTGCGGCCGACGCGGAGAGGGCGGCCAGCAGCAGGGAGAGAGTGAGTAGGGCGCGCATGGAAGGGGGCTTGTGCTTTGCCCGATTCTTACCTAGAGTGGCATCGCTCGGGCACCTTCGCCCGACCGCGCCAGCGCTACGCTGCGCACCGCCGGAAGGTCGAGCCGCCGGCGCCCGCTCTGAGTCCAAGGCCATCGGGGATCCAACTTTCACCTTGGAGTCCCGCGTGCCCAGCACTCTCATCTCTTCTCGTACTTCAGCCTTCATCCGTCAGGGTGGCCTGTGCTGCTACTGCGACGAGCCCATGTGGCTCGCCGACCCTGCCACCTTCGCCGCACGGTATGGCCTCACACGGCGACAGGCAGAGGCTCACCGCTGCACCGCGGAGCACCTGCACGCTCGCTGCGATGGTGGACGCGACGACCGCGAGAACATCGCGGCGGCCTGTGCTCTGTGTAATCACCGCCGACATGCGCGGCGCGCTATCGCGCCTGACCCTGACGCATATCGGCGTCTCGTGCTGGCGAGGCTGCGCAGAGGAAGGTGGCGCCCGTGGCGGGTCGCTGAGTCTGCAGGCGTCGATAGACATCCCGCGCATCCTGCTTTTAGAAGTGCTAGACGGATGGTGTAATTAATCGGTGAGCGCCCCGATGCTGCACCGGGGCGCTGATGGCGGACTATCCTCGTACCGTGCCGCGGCCTTCGGCTGTCACCGCTCCCGTTTCAGCGCCGTTGTCTCCCTTGCGTTTTGCCCGGCGACGGCCACCAAGGCCCTTGGGGCGACTTCCCGGCGAGGTGGTGGCGGGAAGCTCCAGTTCTTGTGCGGCGGCGGGCAGGCCGTAGTGTGCTCGGCTCGCTTGGGCAACCGCCTCCGCGCCATGCATTTCGATCAGCAGCCACCAGCTGAAGGCATTGCGACAGTACGCGTCTAAATTTTTCTGCTCGGTGCAGTAGAAGCCAGACGCAAGAGCGCAGATGTTGTCGACGAGCGCGCTTTCAAGCCGGCCAACGCACGATACCAAGTCGGGGTCGCACGTTCCCAGCTTCCAAGCCAGGTCAAACTCCATGCGGTGCTTGAACGCCTCGTCGCCTATGAGTATGCGTGCTTGCTGCCGGATCAAGTCTTCGTATGCCGCGTGCTGCGGGGATTCCGGCGGGTGATCGTCGCGCGCGGCGTATAGCTGGCGGATCACCTCCAGATGCGACGCGACGTAGCGGGAGAACCTCGCGTGTAGGCTGCGGCGGGCCTCGTTGTGGGTCGGGTGTATCGATTTCTCGATCGCTTCTGCAATATTCAGCATTGGTGTTTCCTGTTGGCAATATCCGACTAAGGCTGGTCGGCGCCGAGCGACAACGGGCCGCTCAGTGCTACTGGTGGCGCCGGTTTTCTTTGGTAGCTCTGGATTCGGCATTTGGAGAGGGCTGGCACTCCCTGTGGAGGGGCGCAGCATGAGTAGGTTGTCTGCCATTTGCGGGGGACCGGCGGCGATTCGATCTCCTCTGTAGCCTGGACGGGCGTTCTCGCGATCTTTGGTCGCTGTGGACTGCTCGGACACCAAGCATCAGCATTGCGAGGGGCACAGGGGTGGGGGCTACTCTTCAACCTAGGAAATGACAAACTGTCGCATCGCATCGCGATGGGTGACTTCGCCGGACGAAGTTCAGCAATAAGCAAATCGGTGCCAGCTTGCGGTGTCCGTGAGACGTTGGGAGGACTTCCTTGCGCATCGTGCGCAGCGAAGTGAGCAGTTCGTCGGAGCGCCTAGCCTGACCGATGGCAGGCGCCCCAGCATCGCGCCGGGGCGCCCAATGACTGGACTATTCGCGCGCCACATTGACGCCGTTGGCGCTCAGTGCCTCGATGCCTGCGCCGTTGCTCATCTCCACATACTGCCAGCGGAAGTAGAGACTCTCGACAAAGTCGTCATAGGCAGTCTGTCGGTGCAGCGGGTGGGCCTCGGCCATGCGTTTGAGCGCCGCCATCATGCCGTTCTCCATGCGCACAATCTCTGCCGTCTTGAGGTCGCGTTCGTTGATGGCTTCGATTTCGTCCTCAGTGAACCCCCGGCGATAGCGCTCCAGCGCGGCGGGACTGACATAGAGGGTCATCAGCTGTTGGAGCAGGTGGTCATACACCTGCGCCGCGCGGGTACCATCATCTTTTTCTGCGCGGGCGTTGAGGATGCCGACCATGACGTCGAGGTCGACGTTGCTGTCGCGCTTGAAGCGCTTCCAGCGAGCTTTCTCTTCTGCCGAGTGGTCTACTACTTTCACTTTCTTGGGCTTTGCCATTTGGCTGCTCCTTCATAAGGTTGGATGTCCGCTGCTTCTCGCGATCCAGCGGTGAGCGGCAACACGCCGCTCACTACTCCCAGTGCCGGCAGTTTTCCTTGGTGGCTCGGATTGGTGGCCTCGAATGCACGGAGGGCGCCCTGTGAAGGGCTCAACAAAGGGGTGTCGATTTCATGTGGGGACTTCAAAACAGCCCCTTGGTTGAGGCTTAGAACGAGCAGCAGAAGAGATTCGTACGTGTTGGGCAGGATGGCGCCTTGAGAGAGCTTGTAAGAAGCCCCTGGGCGCACCTACTCACCTCTTCCCCTGATCACCTGGCCTCATCGTCCGCGCCCGACGTCGCCGGGTCTGTATCGACCGCGTCAGGCTCCTGCAGTTCGTCGTCCCAAATCTTGTCCGTCACCACGTACACTCGGCGGCGCTTCTCCGTGCCGACATGACGCTGCAGCGCATACCGGACCTGCGGGCCTTCGACCGCCGACTGGAGGCAGCCTGCGGCGCTGAGCACACGGCAGACCAGCCCGACGTCATAGCCCGCAAATATCTCCTTCTTGAACACGTCTACATCGATCAGGTACTCGCGACCTTTGTCGAAAGATTTGATCCAGCCTGCTCGGTTGGAGACAGTCCTTTGATGAGACGGGAAGGGTGGCGCGACCGATTTGGCATCGACTGCCGTGAATCGCGCCTCTTCGTGGCGAGAGATGAACGCGCGCAGGGTGTTGACGATGGCCGCCGGCTCCGCGTTGCCTGCGGTGCCACGCGCCGAGAGCCATTCGCCGAAACAGCGCTTCAATGCCGTTTGGAACTCGCCCGGCGGCAGGCCGGTAAGTTCCCACTCCGTCGCGAACTCTCCGGCCGTTGCCGCCAGCCCGAAGCGCTCGCATACGCGATGGGCTTGACCGCCGAACTCGCCGGCGTCGGCGAACTCGGCCTTGCACTCTTCCACGAACTTGCGGATTCGGTCGCCCACGACCATTTGCAGCAACTCTGCGCTGTCTACTGCGCGGCGGATGAACGCAAGGCCTACCGAGCCGTGGAACTTGCGGGTCGCGGCACGCAACGCCTCCGACAGCGCCGCGCCATCCGCATGTCCATTGAGCTGGTCGAACAGACCATGGCCCTTGCCCGCGTCGGCCTGCAGTTCGACCAGGCGCACCTCTTGGCCAGCGCGGACCTGCTTGCCCACGGTGGCCATGTGCTGGCTCAGGCCGATCTCGCCGGTGGACAGAAACAGCAGCCGCCAGTTCTGTCGGCGCGCCGCGCCGCCCGTACGGCTCGCACGCTGTTTCCCCTGTCCATTGGCCAGCATGTAGGCGATCTCCCCGGCCTCGCGGGGCTCGACCTGCCCGAGTTCATCGAGCACGAGCAGCAAGCTGTTGTACATCGCTGCGATGGCCTCGATGCCGTTGCCGGTCGCGCGCCAGCGTTGCATCTGCCGGTGGCTGCCGAATACGCTAACGGAGGTCAGGCCGGCGGTGGTCTTGCCGCTGCTGCTCGCGCCGAGTAGGTGGATGCCCCCGCCATCGAGTTCGCTGAAGTGCAGCAGGACTGCGGCGAACGCGGTTGCCACCGCGAGCAGCAACCTGGAGTTGCCCGCGCAGAGCGCTGCGACGTGCGTGCGCCAGTCGCCGACGGTGCCCGATTCGGCATACACGGTCAGCGCGCCGGCAGTGGCAAAGCGCACCTCTTCGCAACCTTGAATATCACCGATGGTTCGATCGGGCAGGACGAAGACCTGCGAGCCCCGCAGGCTGTGCCAACCGGTGGTGCTGGCCAGGGTGATGCGCAGCGCAGGGGCGGACGACGCCAGGTACTCGATGAGCTTCTGGCGAGCGTCGAAGCCCGAGGTGATCCTCAGTCCTCGGTCGGCTAAGGCGCGGCACACCTCTAGCCCGTCCCCCTGCAAGGCCGACAGGGGTGCGATGTACTCGTGCTCCTTGCCATCAGGGTCGTGCCAAGTCAGCACCTGACCCCACCCATCGCTTTCCGGCGCCCGCGCATATGCGACCACCTTGATGGGGGCGCTGATACGCCGGCGCGGGCTATCGGGGTCGCCCGGATTCTCAAGCCAGTAGAGGCCCGTGTCGGTGATGAGGTAGGGGGAAGCTAACGCCGAATCCTCTGCAGGCACCGACGGGGTGGCATCGCTAGCACCATGCAAATCCTCGCTATTCATTGCGATCTCCAGCACAGGGGCCTGCGTTGATCGGCAGCAGCAGGCGGGCCACTTGCCGGCGGGGTTCCGCGCTTGCGGGCTTCATTCGCGACCCTTCTTCTCGCATTCCTCGAGATAGTCGAGGACCGACTGCGCCGAGAATAGGGTCATACGCTTGGAGATGCGCACGACCTTCAGCTTGTCCGCCGCGACGAGGCGCCAGAGGGAACTCTTCGAGATCGGCAGGCTCTGCAGCACTTGGCTCTCGCGCAGGTATGCGGGCAGCGGCAGCGGGATGTGAGGAGACTGCTTCGAGTCCGTGGGTAGGGTGGTATTTCTTGCGGTCATTCATGGAATCCTGTGGTTCGGCTTCATCAAGGCGCAGAGAACTGCGCCGCTTGCCGGTGCGTCATGTGGCGGGCGATAACGCGCCACGATTCCGTCCGGTAAGGCAGAGGCCCCAGCCGAAAAGTCGAGGAAGGCGGGTTCGGCGGCCCGAAGGCGCCGAGCACAGGCCCACGGGCGGTCCTGCGGCATGAAAGATTTCTTCTGAGGGCGGCCGAACTGATGCGATGAACGTGGGTTAGCAGTCGCTTCGGAGCGTCTGCAAGCCCTCAGGGGCGCAGGGGAGGGAGGGGCGCAGGGGCGCGGGGTCAGGCCGGCATGGAAACGCGCGCCCCTTCGCCCCTCTGCCCCTTTTCACCTTTGGGGTGCCAGCGCCGTCGAGGATTCGCTGGCGCTACTCAGCCGGCGCCTTTCAGGTTGGGTAGAGAGATGGGGAGGCCCGGCCGACTGGGCGACCGCGCTTGCCGGGGATCGATAGTTGGCGGCGGGCCCGTCCGCCGATCAGATTTCGATGGCGCGTGGTTGACGAATTTCGGATTTCGCACATAATCCGTTGACGATCAATCAAGAGTGCACAAACATGCTCGTTCTGAAATCATCTGATGGCAGTCTCCCCCCGGCCCTCAAGGAGGAGTATTTGAACGTGGTCTCCTCGTGGTTCCTCGAAGAATGGCGGGCCACGGAAGACGACATGGTGCGCGACACGGACACTCCGTACACCCGAGGCACCACCCGCTTCGGGCGCCAGAAGCAACGCATCACCTTGGAGTACCTGTCTGGGCTTCACCCTTGGCTAAAGGTTGAGAACAACGGGCTGGACATCGTATTTTCGATTTGCGGTATCCCCTGCCGCTTCAGCAACGACGATGCAGACTCGCCCAAGAAGCGCGCCGTTCTTGAAGTTCATCAGTTTCAGATTCCTTTGCTTGAGGAGGCAGAGCCAGGCGAAGCAGCACGTTTCGTGTTCGTGATTGATCAAGGTGCCGATGAGATGAGTGAGCCGCGCGTTGTGCTGCTGGGCTTCTCGCAGTCTGGGCAAGAGGTATGCCGTTGGACTTCTGGCGGAATCTTTCGGAAGATCGGCGAGGCAAAGCCATCTATGCCTGCTTCTGTCGAGATCAAGAAGCCGCTCATCACGCCTAAGCGGCGCCCAGCCGCTGACGACGGTGCAGAAGCGTCGGCAGGGCCATGAATCAGATCCTCTGTTTCAACATCCGCCTTGCCCGCCTGTTCAACGGTTTGTCGCTGACCGAACTGGGGGAAAAGTTAGGAAAGTCGAAGCAGTACCTTAGCCGCGTCGAGACGGGTGCTGAGCCTGTATCTGCAACGCTTGAGCAATCCTTGGTCGATCATTTGGGAATATTGCCGGAATTTCTACGGCATGTAGACCCGATGCCGCTCACGGAGGAACAGTGTCATTTCCGAAAGCAACTCACCACAAAGGTTGCGTTGCGGCAGTACGCGCGTGCGCGTGGTGAGATGCTGAAGCGCCTGGTCTGCGTGCTGGATGAATATCTCGATTTGCCCGACTACCGCATCGAAGAGGCCGACCCTTCATCTGAAGAAACGATTGAACGCGGTGCAGAAAGGTGCCGTGCCGAATGGGGCTTGGGTTGGGGACCTATTAGCAACGTTACCCGGGTGGCCGAGAACGCCGGCGCTGTGGTCATGCGCGTTAACGGCCTAGCTCATGAAGTTGATGCAGTCTCGTTTGCCACTCGCCGACCGGTGATCGCGCTCAATGGCTCCGGCAGGTCGGCTTGCCGCGCCCGTTTTGGTGTCGCTCATGAGCTTGGCCATTTCGCGCTGCATATTGGCGTGCTCACGGGGGACCGCTTGACCGAAAACCAAGCTAATCGATTCGCCAGCGCTTTCTTGTTGCCGCGGGCTTCATTCTTGGCCGAAAGCCATAAAGCCCTTAGGCGTTCACGCCTTAACTGGGACGGGCTGAGCGAACTCAAACTTCGGTGGGGCGTGTCCAAGGCCGCGCTGCTCTACCGCGGGCGGCAGCTTGGCGTATTCACGGACGATCAAGTTCGTGCGGGCTACATCACGCTTCGGCGGCACGGCGAAGCTATCGAAGAACATGAGGACGCCGGCATGATTGTCGAAAGTCCGGAGGTGGTTGCCGACGGGCTTCAAATGATGACCGACGAGCTTGGTGTACCGCTCGCCGCTGTTGCTCGAAAGATGTATGTCCAATCGCGACTGCTGAGCGATCTTCTTGGCCAACCGCAAGGAGTGCGAAGCGCGGAGGTCGTCAATCTGTTCTCCGCGCCGTGAGAAAGCATTCATCAAGTCGGTTGGCTTGGCTGTTGTAGCGCGCACCAGTTGATTGCTTAGCTTCTTGGTGCGGTGCGATCGATGGCCGTGCGGTTGGGCACTTGGCATCTACTGGATCGATTGCGCGATATCGAATTTGGGGAGACATCCATGTTTGAGGTTGGAACGGTAATTGACGACCGGTTCGTTGTACAGAGTCTGTGCAGTGACGCCGGAGGGATGGGGACTTTGCTTTTCGTCGCCTATGTTGGTATGGCGACGCCTGTCATGGTATTGAAGTACTGCAAGTTACCAGAGGCTGAAGCTCGCTCCAGATTTAGAAGGGAGGTTCGAGTGATGCAGCAGTTCGAGGGCAATAGCTATGTCATGCCGATCCTTGCCGCTAATCTTGATCACGACCCGCCCTATTTCGTCATGCCATTCTATGAGAACGGCGACTTGTCGGCTCGTGCACAAATCATTCGAGACGACCTGCCTGCGATAGAGGTGTACTTCAATCACATGATCGACTGCATCTCGCAGCTGCATACCCGATCTATTTTTCATCGCGACATCAAGCCGCAGAATTTTCTTCACAGCGGAAATAAGATGGTCGTGTCTGACCTCGGTTTGTGTACTGAGCACGGGTCAAGCACTGCCTTCACGCGCCAGTCGATGTACTGGGGAACTGAGGGATACCTGCCGCCCGAATTCTTGCAGGGAGGATTCAAAGACGCAGATGCCGCGGGCGATATTTTTATGCTTGGAAAGACCTTCTACTCCGTGTTGAGTGGCCGCAATCCGATCTATCTAATGGCAGATGGTATCCCTGGACCGCTATTTCCCGTAATAGAGCGATGCTGCGCGATGGCAAAGGCAAGTCGCTATCAATCGCTGGCTTCCTTGAAGCAGAGCCTCAAAGCCGCGTTCGATGCTGTGCTCGGACGCGCAATCGGCCCTACCAGTGCAGACGGTTTGCAAAGGGCAATTACTGATCGATTGAAGGCATCTGGAAACTACGAACCGGGAGAGGTCGGGTCGTTCATCGAAGCACTAGCGATGCTTACCGCGCAGGATAAGTACCAAGTGTGCATGGCGTCGCCCAAAGAGCTTTTCTTGGTGATGGCCCTGGAAATCGATGCAGGCCTGCGCGCGCAGTTTGTGCAGATTTATCAGCAGATGGCCCTTGAGGCAACGTATGCATGGAGCTTCGCAGAGGAGATCGCGAGCAACATGAAAGTGCTGTTTGATGCGCACAATGTCAACGCTCAAACCAAAGCAGAAGCGTTGAGATCGTCGATCATTGCCGCTGTTCGTCAGAACCGTTTTGCGGCCATGGAAACTTGCACGAAAATGATTTCCTCCGTTGAGGATCCGGAGCTGGCGCAGCGAGTCCATGACATTTTGATCGAGCATGACTGCCACTTCTTGCAGCATATTGAACCATCCAGCTGTCGCTCTCCAATCATTCGTCACGCGATTGAAGGACTCAAAGCTAACGAAGACGCTCGGCTCGCCGCATTGCCCGGCGCCTCGCCGCTTAGCTTTTAAGGAAAGAAGTCGTCCTGCTCAGGCAGAACGCGAGGCATCGCCGTTCCATCAATAAAAATCCGACGCGCGTGCATGGCGAGTTCTTCGTCAAGTTTCTCTTCATACCACCGTCGGGCTTTTTGTGAATCCTCGGGGTGGCGGATTTTGCCCATCAGTGAATACAACTGACCGGCTCGCCCCGCGGTCAGTGCCGCGCGGCGTTGGCGGTAAAGCGTGAGGTAATGGCTGTTGTAAGCTGGATTGGGCTGGTGGGTGCGGATGATGATGTTCATTGTCTTCATGGTGCATGCGTACGCTGCGGCCGGTCTTGGGTGAGGAAGAGATACGCCACCTCGATACCCTCAATTCTGTAGAGGATGACCGCGTGTCGCTAGACGCACAAAACACAAAGCCGAGAAGAGGACAGCCGACAGGGGCACTGGCGCTTCGGAAGGTGTTGCGGGGCTGCGAACGCCTATTGACAAATGTGAGCCTGTATCCATGGCGGCTGAGTTCTATGTTGTGACAGGCGCCCGCTTCCGTGAAGCAGTTTGTGCGCTTTTGAATTGACCTCGTCTTATCGGTTGTCGCGTTGCGCGTACGTCGCCCAGTCCCTCATCAGCTGCACCCGCTTCTCCAGCAGGTCGCCTCGCCGGTAGGCGGCCTCGACCTTATTACCTACGGCGTGGGCTAGCGCCATCTCTGCGACCTCGTTCGGGTAGAGCGTCTGCTCTGCGCACCAGTCTCTGAAGGTTGAGCGGAATCCGTGGGGCACCGCGTCCACCTCCATCCTGCGTAGCACCGCCGTCAGCGTCATGTCGCTGAGCATCCCGCCCTTGGGCGCCGGGAATGCGAAGTCGCTGTGACCGATCTTGAGTTGGGCCCGCAGTAGCTCCACCGCTCGTTCTGATAGCGGCACCCTGTGTTCCTTCTTCGCCTTCATCCGCTCGGCTGGTACCACCCACAGCGCGCCGTCCAGGTCGAACTCGCCCCAAGTCGCTCCACGCACCTCGCCCGAGCGCGCCGCCGTCAGGATCGTGAATTCCAGCGCGCGGGCGCCGACGCCCTCCGCCTGCCGCAGCCGAGTCATGAACTCGCCGATCTGCCGGTAGGGCAGAGCGCGGTGGTGATCCGTCTTCGCGATCTTCCCCGGTGCCGGCAACAGCTTGTCGAGGTGTCCCTTCCAGCGAGCCGGGTTCGGCCCCGTGCGGTAGCCCCGCGCCGTCGCCCAGTCCAGCACCGACTCGACCCGTCCACGCAGCCGTGACGCCGTCTCCGTCTTTTCCTTCCAGATCGGTTCCAGTACCTTGAGCACCTGCGGCAGCTCCACGTCGCGCACCAGCAGCGTGCCGATCTCTGGCTTCGCGTAGGTGTTCAGGGTGTTCTCCCACTGCTGCCGGTGCTTCGCATTCTTCCACGAGGCTTCGTGCGCCTCTATGTAGAGGGTCGCGGCCTTGGAGAAGGTGATGGCCGCGGCGCGCGACGCTATGAGCGCGCTGCGCAGCTTCCTGCCTTCCTCGATGGGGTCCAGCCCCAGCCGCATCTGTGCCCTGGCCTCGCGGGCGAGTTCTCGCGCCTGTGCCAGCGGCACGTCAGGGTAGCCGCCCAGCCCCATGTCCCGCCGGATGCCCCCGACCCGGGCCCGAAGGACCCAGCTGCGCGAGCCGCCGGCGTTCACGTTCATGCCGAGGCCGGCCACGCCGCCCACGAAGTTCATCCCGCGTCGGGTGATCCGAGACACCTCCAGCGCACCCATCTCCTTGACCTTACCCATCTATATCCCCATCAATGAAAATTGCCTTAGATCCAGCGAGTTTCACGAGGTTTCCAAGATAAATCTAGAGGCAGTCACGCGCGTGACTTGGCGTGAGACTGTATGAAATCTTCCGCCATATCAGGACTGTCTTCCGAGCGCAACAGATGCCTTGGGATTTGGATGAGCCCAGGCTGGGGAGTGATGGTTTTGGTGTTTGACAGATGATCCCAAATTGGGAACAATCAGGCTAGTCCCGAACCGGGATCAACCAGGAGCCGCCAATGTCAAAAAGGAAATTGCTACATGAGAGTCATTGGGCTGGGGGTTCTGAGTGCGTTCTGTGATGAGCACGCTGACTGCCGGAAATGGATTTCGAATTGGATTCGAGATGTCAAGCAGAGCACGTGGAGGACAACTCATGACATTAAGTTGCGATATGCGGCGGCGAGTTTTCTTGCCGAGAACGTCGTGATCTTCAACGTGCGAGGCAATGTCTATCGTCTGGAAACACAGGTCGCGTTTGGCGTCGGCGTTGTCGCTATCAAATGGATTGGTACTCACGCTGAGTACGACAAGCGGAAGATCTAGGAAATGAAGTACAGAGTCCTAAGGACTGAGGATGAGCATCAACAAGCACTTCAAGAAGCCGAAGCGCTGGTTGTGATCGATCCCGCGCCAGGTACCAACGACGCAGAACGTCTGGAACTACTCACGCTGCTCATCGAAGACTATGAAAAGCGCGCTTTCACCTTTGAGGAAATCGACCCGCTCGACGTCATCGAATTTCGGATGGCTGAACAAGGGCTTCGCCAGAAGGACCTAGTCTCTATGCTCGGCAGTCGCAGCAGAGTCTCTGAGGTCCTCGCGGGAAAGCGCCCGCTAACAGTTCAGATGATCCGGGCCCTTTCTATCGGATTGGGAGTGCCCGCGGATGCGCTCATCGGTTCGGAGCCTCGTAAGCCATCGAAAATGAGTTCCGAAGCGGCGACGGAAATCGACTGGAAGCAGTTTCCGTACGGCGAAATGGAACGACGCGGTTGGTTCAATGGCGCACGAGTGTCGGGATCCACGACAGAGGAGCGCTTGCAATCGTTTCTCACGCAAGTTCTTCCCAAGGAGCCAGCGGAGGTGCTTTTCCGTCGCCGATTTCAGGGGGTCGAGATCGACGATAAGTCGTACTACTCGACCTTGGCTTGGACGGCACGTGTCCTCATGCGCGCCCGCGAGGTGAGCGAGTCGTTGCCCCCCTTTGAGTCGGCGAAGATTACCCCGGACACGCTACGAGACCTCGCGCGCCTAAGCTGGCTCGCCAACGGCCCCACTCTAGCGGTCGAATTTCTCGCAAAACTCGGCATTGTTGTTGTCGTTGAGAAGCGACTGAAGAATGCCGTCATTGATGGAGCTGCGATGCTGTCCGAGGCTCGCCGGCCGGTCATCGGGTTAACTCTCCGCGTTGACCGCATCGATTACTTTTGGTTTACTCTATTGCACGAGGTCGTGCACGTTTGGCGTCACCTGAACGATTCGAGGGAGGCCTTCATTGATCGGGTTGAGCGTATTGCAAGTGCAGAACGCACGACCGACGCCAAGGAGAACGAAGCCAATCGGATTGCGAAAGACGCTCTGATTAAGCGTGCCGTTTGGGAGCGTAGCCCGGCAAGGCTAGCTCCCTCTCGCGAGAGCATTCAAGAACTTGCCGACCAGTTGCATATTCATCCTGCGATTGTTGCTGGCCGGGTGCAGTTTGAAAGTGGGCAATACAACCAGTTCCGTGAGTTCTTGGGCCAAGGTGAAGTGCAGAAGCAGTTTCAAGAGGTTTTTCCTGAGGAAGGAAGAGAAGAATGAAGTCTCCGCTGTATGTTCCTATCGTCAAGGGAAAGGTCAACGATGTTGTGGCCGTGGGCAAGCTTTCGCGCCGCGTGCGAGAGAGGGTCAAACCTCTCGTCGAGGCTATGCCGATCAACCCGAAGAACCCCGCCATTGACGAGCATGTTCATAAGCTCTGCCAGTACATCCGAAAGCATGCACCGCTCGGAGATCTCTTCGTCGACTTCTACGGCCTGATGCCCGATGCCCAAGTACCCGATGGCACCAATGCGACGCTGTTCGGCTACCAGTTGCTCAAAGGTTTGGGGCGCTATGTCACCCCGGTCTACGGATTGGAACGAAATGATGATCTGTGGGAGCCGCTTCGCACCGTCGTTGCCGGCTTCGGCCAGGGCTTCGCATTTCGGCTTCGCCGCGACGATCTGGCCGACGATTTGATCGATGAAACGTGGACGACAATCTCTGAGCGATCCGCGCAGCTCGGCCTGGTTGAGAATGACATTGACATCATTCTCGACTTTGGCAGCCTCTCGGGGCTTGACTTGGCTGAAGTCAAAGAGGTGGTGATTTCATTCCTATTTGGCAACCCGCGGGCTCGAAATTATCGGAGTATCGTGGTTGCTTCGTCTTCAGCTCTACGCACCGTCAGCGATGTCGGCGTAGACGACATGGCTGAAGTAGTGCGAGAAGAACTCCACTTGTGGTCCGACCTATGGAACGACCTGCCAGACGAGGTGCGTCCGGTATACGGGGACTATGGAATTGTTCACCCCGACTTCAGCGACATCGGGCCGAACAAGTACATGAACGCCAAGATTCGATATACCGCTGGTGACAAGCTTCTGTACTTCCGCGGCCACGGACTCCTGCATCCAGCGAAGGATTATGGACAGTACCGAGGGCTTGCACGCAAGGTGAGAGCTGATCCTCGGTATCGCACCCAGACCTTCAGTTTCGGCGATGAGTACCTCAATGCCTGCGCCAACGGTTTGGGCAGTCCCGGATCTCCGAGCACTTGGGTGAAAGCGGATATGAACCACCACATCACATATGTGGCTCAACAGATAGACAGATTGATTGCTGCTTTTGGCATGAAGTCGAGCAGCACGAGCTTATCGAGCTTGCTGGCAGAGGTTTAGGAAGCTTTTGGTGCGGCGAAGAGGTGCGTCAGCTCCACGGTGATCAAACTTTGATTTGACCTCGCATCAGCACTGCTTGCGGTGAGTACATGCAGGAGTCTGCGATGGCAGCTATGAAGCGGTGGCGTGGTTGTTAGCGCCGTGCACTATTCTGGAGACCCTCCTCAGGAGGGCTTTAAACGCGCAGGAGACGCTATGGGCTGGTTTTTGGGTATCGTGAAGCAGAAATTTCAAGAGCAATTACCTCCTGTCGTTGACGATACTGCGAGTGGAATAAAACGCGTGTACGAGCTGGCTCTCAAGCAGAGAGAGTTTGAAATAGCGCAACTTACACAGAGAAATAACTTCTTCATGATCTTCCAGGGCGTCCTTATAGGCGGCCTAGTTCAATCGCAGGGAACGGCTGCTCCCTTGATTAATTTTCTTTTATGTATCACGGGAATGGCCATTTCGATATTTCAGATCGGAATGGCTGGAGGGGCGAAATACTGGCAAACGCGATGGGAGGTTGCGGTGAAGAACATCGAGCTCTACCTTCTTGAGTCTATGAAGGACAATCCTCATCAAGTTATTCAGCTGTTTACTGTGGATGGTAAGCACCTGGGGCCTGAGGAAAAGAGAAGAATCGCCGAAATTAATAAGAGCCCTGCGCGCATAAATGACCAACTCGCCAGCAAAGATGGGTATATCGACAAAATCGTCGGCGATGACATTGATCGTTCCGAGTACATGTGGTTTAACCGTGGAATGATTTCATGGGCTGTCAAAAAAAAATGGTCAGTAAGCAAAATCCCACTGTGGGTCGGTTTCTTTCTTTTCGTTTTTTGGCTCCTTCTTTGGATGAATACATTCTCTATAGTTGGTGAAACTCTTCTCTCCCGGCTGTTCATATGGTTTCCCTCTGGAATCTTTGAGCTGAAGAGCTTCAAGTAGCACCAAAAATCACGGCGGCTGCTTGTTGTGCAAATGCATGTTTAATCTAGACGCACTGTTGCCAAGTGAGCTTGAGGCAATCGATTTGCCATACATCGAGCTCTACAACGGCTTGGTAGATGCAGAAGTTGCTCGTCGGACTTGGAAGCCTGAGTCGGAGAAGAAGGTTGCGAAGATTAAAGAGGCTCAAGGCTGGCGCTTGCGTCCAGACCTTGGTGCTCTGTGCATGGACGGTGATGCATCGGCTCCTGTGGTCTACCTGCAGGCCAACCCGAGCTACGGTGACGACGCCACCCGCGAGACGCACTACCGTCCGCACCCCGATTGGCCCTTGTCCGTTGCCGGCTCGCACATTCATCCGGCGACGCAGACTTACTACCGAAACACTGTCTTCCTGCACCTGCAACAGGAAGGTATTTCGATCGGCGACATCAGCCGCAAGATGCTCAAAGTGGAACTGTGTCCTTGGGCGAGCAAGAAGTGGCCCGGCGAGGGCAAGCTCGATGCAGCGCTGAGTAGTTTCCCAAGCCGTGAGCCGATCACGCGCTTCGTCGAGCATTTAGTTGATCGTGGTGCGCTGTTCATCATGGCACGTGCATGGGGCCCTTGGTTCAAGGCCGTACCGTCCCTAGCGCCGCTCGTTGGCACGCGCGTCTTTAAGAGTCGTACTCCCGCTTCAGCCTTGATCTGCAGGAGCTTCTACCCTGCGGGGTGGGATCAACTCGTAGCCGCACTGCGTTCCTGAGGCCAGCTCATGAGCGGACCCGGAAAACTCGTTGTCCAGGATGCTGCCGGCGCCCAGAGGGTGCTCGCCGAGCTGGTGATGGCGTGGGCGAACGACGCCGAAACTGGTGAGCCGTGCTTCATCCTCGAACTTGATGCCCAGCACACAGGCGCGAAATGTGGCTGCGTATGCCCGAGCTGTGGCCTGCCGCTGACTGCAGTGAACGCAGCCAAGGCGGAATTCCGGAGGCGCCCACACTTTCGCCACCCAGAGGGCGCTGAGCGTAGCGAGTGCATGGTGCTGGCCGCGCGCGTTGCAGTGCTACGGCAACTCCAAGAGGACGGCTGGCTTGAATTGCCTCGCCGTCGCAGATCAGCGACCGCGATTGGCCTGAGCGGTGAACCCTACGAAGCATGGGTCGAAGTGCCAGCCGAAAAGCTGCACATTCTTCAGGTCGACTACCGCGGCCGCGCCGTTGCCGTCATCACGTTCGACGATGGGCGCCAGCTACGTGTCGAGCTCACCGGGACGCCGGGAGAGATCAATGGTCCGCTCGGGGCGGATGGTCTTCCGGTTCCGACGATTTATCTGGGAGTGAACGATCCGTTACTGGCGTCGATGGAGCCTAGCGAGATTCGGAGGCGGATGCGACTGTTGCCGGATGACCTGTGCTGGCGCGGCCACTGGGACGACATAGAACTGCAGGCGCGCGCCGAGGCTGAGGCAAAGGAGAAGGCGCACTTCTACTTCGATGAGATCCCGGAAGGACTCGACTTGCCGGAGGAGATGGACCCGGCGCTACGCCGCGAGACGGTGCTGCACCACGAGGTCAAGCGAATCTTGGCCGAGCAGCGGTGGCTGTACGTCCCGGGTCTGGACGTCGTGGTCGAAGCGTTGACACATGATGGCCAGGCACTCCGAGAACGATGGTCTTGCGAAGCCGAAAAGTTGGAGTTGGATCACGTTGAGCTTGAGCAGCGTTTCGGGCGCATCGTTCCAGACATTACCTGCAAGTCGTGGTCAACTGCTGGTGGACGGGTCATGTGGCCGCTGCTTATCGAGGTTACCGTCACCAACCAGATCAACGAAGAACGTCTCCGGGGCATCCGCGAGCACGGTGAAGCGGCCCTCGAAATCGACCTGAGTTTGGCAGGTGGCAGGGTGACCCGCGACGAACTGACTCGGCTCGTGGTCGAGGAGTTGTCCTTGAAGCGCTGGCTTTTCCACCCCGGATCGGAGGAGAAGCGTCTGGAGCTTCGGGCTGCTGTGGCGCAAGAGAAGTCGGTCCTTGATGAACAGGCGCGCTGGCTGGCGGAGCGTCGGGAGCTTGTACTGGCCACTCCGATCGCGGAGATTGCGCGGGAATATCTGGCGGCCGTCGTCTCCATGCTAGACGCGGGGGCTGAGGCAGACGCTGAAGGCCGGCAGTCAGCGGTTGTGATCATCGCAGAGCAAGCGGCGCGAGAGCGCGTCGCCGACGCAGCCGACAAGCTCGCGCTGCACGGCTACCCGGAAGCGGCCGATCAAAACCTCATCGGCTATCACGGGATTCTTTCCCGGATTCTGTCTTGCCAGCTTGCTCGACCGGTTGGGTATCGGATGCCCAATGTGATGGGCGTGCTTAACGCGATCCGACAGAGCCGTGGTGTCCAACGGTCGTTGTTCACGCTCTTCTTCATTGCGGTTCGTGTCTATCGTCCCCCGCTTGAACCCGACCAGCAGATTTGGTTTGAGGGATGGGCAACTGACGTGCGCAACAGCATCCGCGCAGGTGACGCTACCTACCTTCGCGACCCTGCGTACGACGCTTTCCTGTCGGTGCTTTTCCCAGAGATGGCGGAAGCCTTGGCCAAGCCAGGAGGGAGGCTCTTGCCTAACGCCGATCCCTTGGAGCAGCCAGGGGGCCGCACTTCCGAAACGCCGGAAGTGCCGCGTCGTCGGCGTGCTACCTTCGTCGATCAGCAACCTCGGACTGGTGGCGCATCGTGGCCATTGCTGGACACGGCCCGTGGCGACTTTTGGTTGAGAGGAAGAGATCTTGAAGCTTGGAAGAAGGCGAATCCTCTTTGGGCGGCAGCATGGCCTGAATGCCCGCCGAGAGCAGATGAAGCGCGCCGCGATAAATGAGCGATTCGCGTTGAGATAGATGATGCGGCGTAAGTTCGCCCTATGCGCAAACGAATTGCCGATGGGGAAAGGTTCGGCTTCCCGGATGGCACACTCGAGGCCCGTTACTCGCTCAGAGGTTTTGCTATGGCCGCTCCTGAACAACCGACAGATGCAGCTGGACTTGCAAAGCGTTGGTACGAACGTACCTCCGTGGTTGCGGTAGGGCACTACAAAGCAGCCGCATACCTGACCGGCTGGAATGGGAAATTCACGGGCTGCTCCGCGATTCTGTCGGGGATAGTCGGCACTGCAGCCTTTGCCACATTACAGGCCCAGCCGGCAACGTGGCTTCAGATAGGAGCCGGCATCCTGAGTGTGGCTGCCGCCGTTCTCGCCACGTTTGCGGGCACGATGGGCTATCAAGAGAAAGCGGAAAAGCATCGTCTGGCCGCCGCGAAGTACAACGCCATCGGCCGTAGACTGGAGCAGATTCGCGCTGCGCCCGAGATCGATACGGTAGAGCTCGCAGCGGTTCGAGTCCGCCTCGATGAACTTTCACTTGAAATGCCGCATATCCCCAAGCACATCCACAACCAAATGGGGAGTTTTGAGGACATTGACCAATGGGGCGATAAGCAGCGCTAGAAAAGCCCTGCCTGGTGGTTCCGCCTCTCGGTCCCAGCTGTGATGGACCGATGGCGATGCGGAAGATGCGATAGTGACGCTCTGTCCAGCTCGCTCCCGCTGAGGTCGGCCATTGCAAGAAGCTAGGATGACGAAACCCCTTGGTCCCAAATTCTTATGAAGCTCACGCCGAACAGCCTCGCAGATGCACTGATAGCCGGAGGCCATGCAGCTGCTCTTGAGAATTTCTTTCTTGCGCAAGACTGGGACGTGCCAATTTTCCCTGAGGCTTTAGTACAGGTAGAGACGGCGAGAGTCCTGCGCGAACAGTTGAACTTCAGCAGCGTTGAATTGGAAGCGAGCACTGAGCGCATCGTTGGCGCCGCGAGCGGCCGTTCGCCGAGTGACTCACTATTCCCCGACATTGAGCGGGAAGGGAAGATTGATATCGTTTGCTGGAATTCCTTCGTGCCTCAGGTGTTCGTTGAGGTGAAAGATCAGGTCGGCAGTTCAGGCGATGGCATCGTTGCAGACATGCTGCGGATGCAAGCAGTGCTGAAGATTGCTCACAAATGGGGCTCGAATGCTCTCGGGGGCCAATTGCCGAGGTATGGCGCTGTGCTCTATTTCGTCGGCAAGAACGCCAAGCAGTACAAAAAGCAACGGCATCTTGCCTCCCAGTTCATTCGCTTCGCGGACCGCACGGTCGCCACGACAGTTGCCAACCTCAAAAAAGTTGTTGATGCCACGGAGTTTGACCTTCTTGTGAAGAAGGCCCGTGTGGGCGACTCGGCGAAAGATGGATCGCCAGATCCCGAACTGGTAAACACCGAGTTTGAGGAGACCATCTCCGGCTCGGAGCGATTTACATACTGCATCGCATGCGTGCTGCACCGAAAGATAGCGGAAGCCACTCATAGTTCGCCGGTGGTCGACACCTCAGAAGCGAACTCACAATGAGCAAGAAGAAGCCAAAAAAAGTGCCAGTGAGAAGCAGAGGTGAGAACCTCATTGACTTTGAGCGCCGCAAATACTCTCGGGAATGGGGCCTCTCCTCCGCGCACCTCGCGAAGTCAGGTTGCTATAGCTGGATGGCAGACAAGCTCGGCGTGTCAGGCGCTCTCTTGGAGATTGGATGCGGCAATGGGCTGTCGACGATTGAGCTGGTCCGAAGAGGAAATTGTGTCGTCGCTATCGAGGAAAACACCGCATGCATCCGACGCGCGAAGCTGGCGATCGAGGAGGCGGGTTTTCGCGTGGCGACGGCTTCTAGGGGCGTCTTCGGAGATTTGCGGGACAAAAAGCACAAGATTACGTACAGGGAGGTCGAGGCACCAGCCCTGGATAAGTTTGATGCGCTGCTGATTGAAGGCAACTTGCTTGATGATCCGAGCCTGCACGCCTATTTGCTCAGCCTACCGCCGTTCGATGGCGTGGTCTGCTGGCTGATCGGCACCCATGGCGGCATGGGCTTAAATGTGTCGGTAGATACGGAGCTAGTTCAGACGTCCGCGGACTACCGACTGCTTGTCCAGAACGAGGCCTATGAATACTCGGACGACTGGCTCAAGCTTGGCGGAGTACTTCACATCGTCGATCGCGTTCATTCGATCTCTCCGGCGTTGATCGAGGACACTTTGGAAAACCACAAGGAGCAAGCCGGCATAACTTCACTCACGGTGAGCGATATCGATCACCGGCCCTACGATGAGCCGCGGGACAATGACGCTGTACAAATGGTTGCGACTTTATCGGATGACCACAATCAGACGGAGATCGGCGAGTTGTCACTGATTTCGATTCGATCCGTGAAACTGGGCGCCTCGTCTGCGGCGTGAAGTGGGGCGCGCCCCATCCGACGACCCATCGAAAATTCTGCGACTTAGCGAGATGGTCTGGTGCCCGCTGAAATAATCGGTCGGTTGCCGGCGTCGAGGAGTTGGTTGCCGGTGGTCCTGTGTGAGTCGCTCTGCTGGCTTCGTAAGCGTCCGGCCAACGCATCTTGAATCCGCCGGGAGGCCCGACCAGCATGGTGTCCACCAGACTCACAGGTGGACACCATTCAAGACTCCAA
>NZ_FNOL01000065.1:0-1076 GCF_900106655.1 Variovorax sp. YR634 | reverse complement strand
TCGGTGTCCATCAGCGCCATGAGGGCCCGGCCGTTGTGGACCTGGGTGACACGGAAACCGTGGCCCTGCAGGTAGTTGGCCAGCAGCAGCGTGATGTCAACCTCGTCGTCGAGCACCGCGATGTGGGAGGCAGGTTTCATACAAGGGCAAGGAAATAGAGCACGAATGTTGTAAACATCCTGAATCGAAGGGGAGCGTAGCACGCAAGCCTTGTTTGCGGCTCTCTTTGCAGCCGTGCCGTCGGCCGTAGCGTCCAGCGATAAAGGATGTGCGATCTTGTGCGGCCTTTGATCCCGCGCAAGCCGGGCAGGGCGGTGCGGCGTCAGCATTCGTGTGAACGCCCCATCGGGGCAAGAGGACACACCATGAACTCCGACTTCACTTTTCCGCTGGCGCTGTGCAAGGCGCAGTACGGCATCTGGCTGCACTCGCTCGAAATGTTCGAGACGATCGGATCGCGCATCCTGCAGGACGGCATCGCACTGACCCGCGCCGAGACGGATGCCGTCACGCGGGCCGAGGACTGGCGGGCGTTGGCCATGGCGCCGATGCATGCGTTCCGGCGCTCGGACACGAACAATGTTTCCCACACGCCACCGGTAGCCATCGAGGCCACACCATCCCGGCGGGTCGTGGTGAACGACGCCTTGCGCACCCTGCACGGGGCATTGGCCGCGGCACCGTCCGCACGCCGGCAGCATGCTGGTCGCAAGGCAGCCGCGACGCGAAGGAAAGCGTGACGCTCTCGACCATCTCCGTGCACCTCGACCACACCGAGCGGTGCGAGGTCCGCACCCGTCTGGCGGTGCGAATCGCCAGGCTGATGCAAACCCGGCGCCGCCACCTGCTTGCGCGGAAGAAGCGGCCGATGGGCCGATATGCTCGTGGAGCACTGACGCGCACGGCTACAGCAGCCCCTGGTTGGCGGCCGCGATCACCGCATGCGCACGCGTGCGCACCTGCAGCTTGAGGCAGATATTTTTCATGTGGGCGCAGACCGTCCGCCCGCTGATCGAAAGATGGCGGGCGATGTCCCCTGTGACGTGGCCTTCGGCAACGAGCCGGAGCACCTCGCG
>NZ_FNOL01000033.1:0-63435 GCF_900106655.1 Variovorax sp. YR634 | reverse complement strand
CCGCCGCTGACCATGTTTCCAGGCTGCGTTGCTCCCCACGCAAACGACTTGATGTCCGTCCACTCCTTGTGGTTCGAGTCCTTCGATTCGCCGTTTGCGCCTTCAACGCGCATGAACATGTCTACTGCCATGAGATCAACTCCCTCAGAAATTGCGTGCCCATCGAGGACACCGTGGAACCAGCCGCCCTCCACTTGCAGGAGGACGGCAGCGAATCGCAACCGGATGGCGCCAGCGCTGGTGACACAGCGGGGGTCGCCCCATCTTTCAGGCGCAACGCTTTCGCATTACATCGCGCCTTCGAATCCATTCGTGCCCACTTTCCATTCGATCAAATCGAAACAAGTACGCAACGGAAGGCCCGATTTTTAACAAACTTTTCCTGCTTTATCGATCTGTTGCACGGATCTTTTTTGTCTATTTCTTCAGAAAACGTCCGAAACAAAACAATAAGTTTTAAACCGCCTCATCTCTCGAAGATGCAATGAGCCAAAGGGTCTGCGAGGTGTTGGCGGTCCGCGCTACATCGGATTCGCAAGGCACGGACCTTAAGCGAGGCACCTGCGCACGACCAGTGCCAAACGGCATGCGGAGAAAGAACTACAGACGCTGCCTGCACGATGCGCTGATCGATTCGAACAAGAAAGATCAATAAAAAAGCCCGTCATCGACACGATGACGGGCTTGGGTTGGAGCAGCGCTGCGGAGCAATCACGTGCCGGCTCTCGCCTCGTGAAGCCACCTTGCCACCAAGGCCGGCACCACGTCGGTGGCCTTGCCTTGCAGGAAGGTGAATCCGTGCGGCACGTCTTCCATGTCGAGCGCAACCAGCACCTTCTGCGCAGAGCGATCCGCATACCGCACCAGCGACGCTGCCGGGTTGACGGTGAGCGATGTGCCCACCACCAGCACGCGCGCCGCGGTGGCCACATGCAACTCAGCTTCGTCGAAGTGCTGTACCGCTTCGCCGAACCACACGATGTCAGGCCGCAGTTGCGTGCCGTCCTCGCACAACTGGCCCATGGCAATGGGTTCGCCGTCGATGCGGTAGCGCCTGGGTTCAGGCTCCGACGTGCCGCGCGCATACGCGAGTTGCCCGTGCACGTGCAGCACGTTGCTTGAACCCGCACGCTCGTGCAGTGCATCGACGTTCTGCGTGACGATCACGACTTCATACGCCGACTCGAGCGACGCAATGGCAAGGTGCGCGGCGTTCGGCTGCGCCTGCCACGCCTTCGCTCGCCGCTCGTTGTAGAAGGCCAGCACCGCCTCGGGGTGCTTTCGCCAGCCTTCAGGGCTTGCGAGCTCCTGCCACGAGTAGGTGTTCCACAAGCCTTTGGCATCTCGGAACGTAGGCAGGCCGCTTTCGGCACTCACGCCCGAGCCCGAGAGCACGACGATCTTGTTCGGTTGGACTTCGGGTTTCATGCTTCGCTGCTCCTTTGGGATTTTTGCGTTCGAGTGTGGCGCTGGCGTCTATGCGAAAGATAGGCAGGTTTTTGGCTCCCCGAACACGGATCGAACGTGTGACACGCGCATTAACAGTGCGCTGCTACTACCAGCTGAGCTATCGGGGAAAAAGTGGATGGATCGAAGGATGAATGGAGGCGCGACCCGGAGTCGAACCGGGGTGGACGGATTTGCAATCCGTTGCATAGCCACTTTGCTATCGCGCCGGAATATATGGCGTTCCGCAGGGGAGTCGAACCCCTGGCTTCCTCCTGGACAGGGAGGCACTCTGGCCACTGAGTTAGCGGAACGAAAGAGAAAGAAGAGCTGGCAGACCCTCAAGGATTCGAACCTTGGATGCCGGGATCAAAACCCGGTGCCTTGGACCACTAGGCGAAGGGCCGGTAAGGGATGGCGCGCGCGGAAGGAGTCGAACCTTCAACCGTTGGGTTTGGAGTCCAGTGCTCTGCCAGTTGAGCTACACACGCGTGGAAAAAAAGAGATGGTCTGAGTGGCAGGATTTGAACCTGCAGCCTCCTGCTTCCAAGGCAGGCCGTCTACCAGATTGACACTACACCCAGAGAAAATTTGGTGCCCCAGGGGAGACTCGAACTCCCAGAATTCCGCTTCTAAGGCGGACACGTCTACCAATTGCGTCACCAGGGCTGAATGAAAAATGATGTGAGGCGACGATCCGTTCCAATGGCCGGTCTTGCCTCGGTGCTTGCGAATTTTTAAAGAGCGTTCACGAGGCCGAAGCCCGGTGTCATGCAGCACGATCGCTGCTTGAGAAATGAGTGAAGCGAAAAACAAAGAGGCCCGGAACCTTGCGGTGTCCGGGCCTCTTTTCGAGAGAGCTTGGGAGGTCTGCGCCTATGCGCTTCCTCCACCCGGTTGCACCTGATCCTCGTCATCGCACGCCCACAGATTGGTCTGAGGCTTCTGCATGGAATACGGGGACTGATCGAGCTGCTGCAACGACGGCAGCAGACCAAAGCTGAGGCCGGCATGCGATGCGACGCGCACGAACACATTGCCCGATGCGGGGCAAGTGCTGTAGATGCGGATCTGTGCGGCTTTCACGATGTGTGTCCTGTTGGCGTTGACTGGGTTTGGAATGTAAATAGTCTTTACACAATCGTCAACTACCTCGATCAACTTTTTTTCAAGTACCGTTGCGGCAACGCACCCCCTCCCCTTCACCTCCAGGAGCCCGCATGGCGTCTTCGACCCTCGCAGCCCATCCGCACTACGACCGCCTGATTGCAGCCGCGCGCAACCTGCCTCCGTTGCGCGTTGCAGTGGTCCACCCCGCCAACGCTGTGTCGCTCGAAGCAGCACTCTCCTCTGCGGCACTGGGCCTCATCGCTCCTACGCTGGTCGGCCCGCGCACAAAGATCGAAGCCGCGGCGCGCGCGATAGGCGCCGACATCTCTGGCATCGCCATCGTCGATGCACCGCACAGCCACGCCGCAGCCGATGCCGCCGTCGCGATGGCACTGCGCGGCGAGGTCGATGCATTGATGAAGGGCAGCCTTCACACCGACGAACTGATGGGCGCGGTCGTGCGCCGCGAAGGCGGCCTGCGCACCTCGCGCCGAATCAGTCATTGCTTCGTGATGGACATACCCGGCCACGCGCAGCCGCTGATCATTTCGGACGCGGCCATCAACATCGCGCCCACGCTCGAAGAGAAGGTCGACATCGTGCAGAACGCCATCGATCTCGCGCATGCGCTGCAGATGCCGGCGGTGCGCGTGGCCGTTCTCTCGGCAACTGAAACCGTCAACCCGAAAGTGCCGTCAACGCTCGATGCCGCAGTGCTGTGCAAGATGGCCGACCGCGGCCAGATCACCGGCGCGGTGCTCGACGGTCCGCTCGCGATGGACAACGCCATCGACGCCGAGGCCGCGCGCATCAAGGGCATCACGTCGCCAGTAGCGGGCCGCGCCAATGTGCTCATCGTGCCCGACCTTGACGCGGGCAACATGCTCGCCAAGAGCCTCACTTTTCTCGGTGGCGCCTATGCAGCGGGCATCGTGCTGGGCACCAAGGTGCCGGTGATCCTCACGAGCCGCGCCGACTCCGAACCCGCACGACTCGCCTCTTGCGCCGTCGCGTCCATGCTGGCGAAGGCAGGACGCGACAAGCTCATCAAGGCGGTCGGCTGAGCAGCCAGGGTCAGCGCGCACCGGCCACGATCGCAATCCCCCGGATCTGCCCCGCCTCCACAGCACGCTCCGGCTTCGGATAGCGCGCCGGTGCAAACCGGTGCAGCAACTCAGCCTCCCGCAGCTTCGCGGCTTCGAGGTTCGCGAGCTTGACGTGGCCAAAGCCACGAATCGACAGCGGCAACGCAGCAATGCGCGCGGCCGTTGCCTGGTTGCCGGCCGACAGCTCGCCAGCCATGGCTTCGAGCAGGCCATCGAAATGCACGATCAACTCACGCTCTGCGCGCCGCTCGCCAGTGCGCCCGAACGGATCGAAAGCCGTGCCGCGCAATCGCTTGCCAAGCGCCAACCAGCGCATCGCTGACAGCATCCAGCCGCCGATGCGGATCTTGGCGGGCGCCTGCCCGTGCGCACCGCGAGAAACCAGCGGCGGCGCCATGTGGAATTCGAGCTTCAACTCGCCTTCGAACTGCTCCTTCAGCTTCTGCATGAATGCGCCGTCTGTGTACAGGCGCGCCACCTCGTACTCGTCCTTGTAGCTCATGAGCTTGAGCAGGCTGCGCGCAGCATTGCGCGTGAATGGCAGGCTCGCATCGCCACCGGGCAGTGCCGCCTCGTGTGCCTGCAGGCTGCGGATGCGTGCCTCGAAGCGTGCCGCCCATGCGGCGTTCTGATAGCCGGTCAGATGGCGGCGTGCATCGGCGAGCAGCGTCTCGAGCGGGCGCTCGTCGGTCGTTGATGCATGCGCATCGACAGGCGCAGCGCGCAACTGATCCAACGCCGCAGGGTCACCCGCAGCAAGCCGCCCCAGCGAGAACGCCGACTGATTGGCCGCCACCGCCACGCCGTTCAGCTCGATCGCATGCATCAGCGCCTCCAGGCTCAGCGGCACCAGTCCGCGCTGCCATGCGTAACCGGTTGCGACGATGTTCGCCGCCAGCGTGTCGCCCAGGAACTCTTCCGCCAGGCTTTGCGCATCGAAGGTCTCGACCTGCTCTTCGCCAGCGACGAAGCGCATCTTCTCCAGCAGCAGATCCACATGCAGATCCGCATCAGGGTTGCGCAACGACTCGGCCACCGGAATCTCGTGGATGTTTGCCAGCACGCGCGTGCGCCCGTGCCGCACGGTCTGCAGCGCATCGGCCGACGCACCCACGACCACGTCGCAGGCCAGGATCGCATCCGCCTGTTGCGTGTCGATGCGCACCTGATGGAGCCGCTCGCGCGAATCGGCCAGCCGCACGAAGCTCAGTACCGAGCCGCCCTTCTGCGCGAAGCCCATGAAGTCGAGCACGCTCGCGGCCTTCGCTTCCAGGTGCGCCGCCATGGCGATCACCGCGCCGACCGTTACCACGCCGGTCCCGCCCACGCCGGTCACGAGCAGGTCGTAGGGGCCGGTCCACACATGCTCCGCCGGATGCGGCAATGCGGCCACCCGATGCAGGAAAGCATCGCGCCCGGCCGCCAGCGCGCCGCTCTTGCGGCGCAGTTTGCCGCCCGTCACGCCCACGAAGCTGGGGCAGAAGCCCTTGGCGCAGGAATAATCCTTGTTGCAGCTGGTCTGATCGATCTTGCGCTTGCGGCCCATCGACGTCTCGTGCGGCAGCACGGCCACGCAGTTGCTTTGCACGGTGCAGTCGCCGCAGCCTTCGCACACCGCCTCGTTGATGAACAGGCGCTTGGGCGGGTCGGCCAGTTCGCCCTTCTTGCGGCGGCGGCGCTTCTCGGCCGCGCAGGTCTGTTCGTAGATGAGCACCGTCACGCCCGGCATCTCGCGCAGGCGGCGCTGCACGTCGTCAAGCGCAGCGCGATCGTGAAACTCGGTGCCCTTCGGAAAGCGGTCCTTGATGTCGTCGTACTTGCCGATTTCGTCACTGACGACGACGACCTTGCGCACCCCTTCCGATTCGACCTGCCGCGCGATGGCATCCACGCTGATGACGCCATCGACCGGCTGCCCGCCAGTCATCGCCACCGCGTCGTTGAACAGGATCTTGTAGGTGAGCGTTGCCTTGGCCGCCACGGCCTGCCGGATCGCGAGGTAGCCCGAGTGGTAGTACGTGCCGTCGCCCAGGTTCTGGAACACGTGCGGCGTCTTCGTGAACATCGCGTGCGAGATCCAGTCGACGCCCTCCCCGCCCATCTGGATCAGCCCTGCCGTGCTGCGGTCCATCCAGTTGGCCATGAAGTGGCAGCCGATGCCGGCACGCGCCGTCGAACCCTCCGGCACCTTGGTGCTGGTGTTGTGCGGGCAGCCCGCGCAGAAATACGGCACGCGCTTGACCGCATCGCTTGCGTTGCCGAGCAGCTCGGGCGGCGTGAAGTCGCGCACGTGCTGCAGGTGGTCGCCCAGGTCGTGGTTGTCGGGAAAGTGCACGGCCAGCCAGTGCGCAACCAGCTCGATGAGCCGCGATGGGCGCAGCTCGCCGAGCGCCGACACCAGCGGCTGGCCGTCTCGATCGTGCTTGCCCACGAGCACAGGCCGCGCATCCGCTGGCGCGTTGTAGAAGATGTCACGCAGCTGCGTTTCGACTACTGCGCCCTTCTCCTCGACGATGAGAATCTCTTCGAGCCCCTGCGCAAAAGCCTTGATGCGTGTCTGCTCGACCGGAAAGCTCAAGCCGATCTTGTAGAGCCGCACACCGGCGCGGGCCAGTTGCTCCGGCGAGAGTTCGAGCCGGCGCAGCACTTCCATCAGGTCGTGATGCGCCTTGCCGCAGGTGACGATGCCCACCTTCGCGTGCGGGCTCACGATCACATCGCGGTCGATACTGTTGCGCTTGGTGAAAGCAGCCACGGCCGCGAGCTTGTCTTCGAGCCGCGCTTCGATGCGCAGCGACGGCAGGTCGGGCCAGCGGTAATGCAGGCCGTCCGGCGGCGCGCGGTGGCCGGTGGCGGCGCTCACGGTGTCGGCGTCTTCCCAGGCCTCGACGCGCTCGTTGATCACGTCCAGGTCCACGGTGCCGGCGCTTTCGACCACTTCAGACAGCGCCGCCATGCCGACCCAGGCACCCGAGTAGCGCGACAGCTCGTAGCCGTACAGGCCGAACTCCAGGTACTCGGCCACGCACGAGGGCTGCATCACCGGCATGCGCCAGGCCATGAAGGCATGGTCGCTCTGGTGCGGCATCGACGACGACACGCAGCCGTGGTCGTCGCCCGCCACCACCAGCACGCCGCCGTGCGGCGACGAGCCATACGCATTGCCATGCTTGAGCGCATCGCCCGCGCGGTCCACGCCCGGCCCTTTGCCGTACCACATGGCAAACACGCCTTCGACGGTGCGCTCCGGATCAGACTCGACACGCTGCGTGCCCAGCACCTGCGTGGCCGCCAGCTCTTCGTTGACGGCCGGCACAAAGCGGATGCCCGTTTCCTTGAAGCGCTCGCCGGCCTTCCAGATGGCCTGGTCGACCATGCCCAGCGGCGAGCCGCGGTAGCCGCTGACGAAGCCCTGCGTGTGCAGGCCCCGTTGCGCGTCGCGCCGGCCCTGCATCACCAGCACGCGGATCAGCGCCTGCGTGCCGGTGATGAAGACCGAGCCCGAAGGGGCCCAGAGGTTGTCGGAGAGCTGGTAGCCGGGCCGTCTGAGTGCGGCTGTGTCATGTGGGGCGTTCATGCCCGGAATTGTTCTGCGACACACCAGGGAAGTGCTTCTTCAATACACTGGCGCAGACCCTTGTTTGAAGAATAATCTTCTCGGAATTTGCCATGAACGTCGATTCTCTTTCCCTTGACGAGCATTGCCTCAAGATCCTTTCTGCACTGCAGCACGATGGCCGCCAGACGGTGCAGCAGATTTCAGACACCATCGGCCTGTCGCCCACGCCCTGCTGGAAGCGCATAAAAGACATGGAAACGGCCGGCGTCATCCGCGGCTACACGGCGCTGGTCGACCCCGAACTGGTGGGCCTGCACGTGTCTGCCGTGGCCGAGGTGAACCTCGACCGCCACAGCGAGGCGATGGTGCAGCGCTTCGAAGAGGCCGTGGCCGCGAGCCCGCAGATCATTCGCTGCGTGTCGGCCACCGGGCCCGCTGACTACATCCTGAACGTGACCGTGCCGGACATGAAGCACTACGAGCGCTTCCTGCACGAGGTGCTGTTCAGCCTGCCCGGCGTGACGCATGTGCGTTCGAGCATCGTGCTGCGCGAGATCAAGTCGGAAACGGCGCTGCCGCTCGACCACCTGCTGCCCGGCACGCCGGGCAAGCCTCGCGCGACGGGGGGCCGGCGAAGCTGAGGCCGGGCCGTGTGGAGAATGCCGGCATCCGCAGCAACGAAGACGTCCTGACCATGCCCTCACCAAAGACGACCGCCTTCTTCCCCCGCCTCGCGCTCGCCGCGCTGGTTCTTTCTTCTGCCGGTGCCGTCGCCTTCGCGGCCACGCCGACTGCGGCGCCAGCGACTGCGCAAAGCGCAGCCAAGGCCGTACCAGGCGCTCCAGTGCCTGCAGGCTCGCCGCAGCAGGCCGGCCCGGTCCACTTCCAGTTCGCCATCTACTACGCCAAGGCCCCGGCTACCGACCCGATGGCCGCGTTGCGCAGCCGGCTCGCCAAGCTCGGCGGCGGCCCGAAGCTGCTGAAGGCGGCACCCACGCCAGCGACGGCCACCGAGCCCGTGGTCTTCGCGAACTGGAACACCACCACGGTGCTCAAGGAGTACCGCGCGCCGAGCATGGAGATGCTGCAGCGCTTCGGCCGCGGCATCTCGCGCGAGCAGGCCGAAGCCCTGCAGACCGCGGACAAGGCACTCATCATCGATTTCGCGCACCCGGCGCAGCAGTCTTCGGCCGCCATGCAGAAAGCCCTGCAGCTCACACTGCAGGTGGCGCGCGACACCAACGGCCTGCTGTGGGACGAGGAAACGCGCGAGGTCTTTTCGCCCGATGAATGGCAGAAGCGCCGCATCGACACCTGGGCCGGCGGCGTGCCCGACATGTCGCAGCACACGACCATTCATGCCTACCGCAGCGGCGACCTCGTGCGGGCCATCACGCTCGGCATGTCGAAGTTCGGATTGCCCGACGTGGTGGTGAGCGATTTCTCGTGGTCGAGCAACCGGCCGATGGGCAACCTCGTCAACATGTTCTCGCAGGCGATGGTCGAAGGCGCCACGCTGGCGCAGCCCGGCCAGTACGACCTGGACCTGCGCGCACTCAAGCACGCTGCCGCGCGCGACCCGCAGCTCACGCACCTGAAGCCCAATGCCGCAGCGGTGGCCAGGCTCTCGTTGGTCAACGGCACATGGGAAAGCGGCGATCCGCAGAACCGGCTGTACGAGATCCGCTTCGATCGCTACAAGGGCCCCGACCGCTATGCGCAGCAGACCGCCATGCTGGTCTCGGTCTTCGGTGCTGACGAAGACAGCGTCACGCGGCTCAAGCACAACGACGAACTGCTCGCCGCCAGCAAGGCAGCCAACGCGCAGTTGCCCAAGCTGCGCGACGCCTTCGCCAAGGGCCTGCAGCCCGGCGAATACATCCTCGTGAAGGCACCGTTCACCACGCGCAGCGGCAGCAACGAATGGATGTGGGTCGAAGTCGCGCGCTGGAACGGCGACGTCATCGAAGGCCTGCTGAAGAACGAGCCGGTCGAGGTGCCGAACCTGCACGCGGGCCAGATGGTGAAGGTCTCGCAGGCCAAGGTGTTCGACTACATGCGCCGCTACGCGGACGGTCGAGAGGAAGGCAACGAGACTTCCAAGATCATCGCGCGCATGCAGAATCCGAAAAAGTAAGAGGATCAATCACCGAGGCCCTCCAATGCACATTCGCGAACTCGCCACCGGCCTGCAGTTTCCCGAAGGCCCGATCGCCATGGACGATGGCTCGGTGCTGCTGGTCGAGATCGCGCGTGGCACGCTCACCCGCGTACGTGCTGACGGACTGGTGCAAGTGGTTGCCGACCTCGGCGGCGGGCCGAACGGCGCGGCCATCGGGCCCGATGGTGCGGTCTATGTCTGCAACAACGGTGGCTTCAAGTGGCACACAGAAGCCGACGGCTGCTTGCGGCCGGTCGGCCAGGCCGAAGACTATTCGGGCGGCCGCATCGAACGCGTGAACCTCGCCACCGGCCGCGCCGAGCGCCTGTACGACGCAGTCGAAGGCGGCGCGCTGTGTGGCCCCAACGACATCGTGTTCGACGCACAAGGCGGCTTCTACTTCACCGACCTGGGCAAGGTGCGCGAGCGCGATATGGATCGCGGTGGCCTCTTCTACGGCCATACCGACGGCGCCGCCGCAGGCACCATTGCACGGCCGGTGATGACGCCCAACGGCATCGCCCTTTCGCCGGACGGCAACACGCTCTACTACGCCGAGACCGAGGGCGCCCGCGTCTGGGCCTTCGACATCACCGCGCCGGGCCGCGTTCGCAAGGACGGCTGGCCCTCGCCGCATGGCGGCCGCATGCTCTGTGCCTCGCCGGGCGGGCACTACCAGCGCTTCGATTCGATGGCGGTCGACGCACTTGGCAACCTTTGCGTGGCGACGCTGCTGCACGGCGGCATCAGCATCGTGTCGCCCGATGGCAGCACCGTCGAGCATGTGCCGCTGCCCGACCGCTACACCACCAACATCTGCTTCGGCGGGCGCGACCGGCGCACGGCCTACGTCACGCTCTCGGGCAGCGGGAGGCTGATTGCCATCGATGACTGGCCGACGCCCGGGCTCACGTTGAACTTCGAAGCCTAGCAAAGGGAATGGCCGTGTTCGGCGCGGGCACGACGCCGTCGGCAAACAGTTGCTCGATCTCGAGCGCGGTGAATCCGAGCGATTCCAGGACGCAGACGGCGTCTGAATTGAAAGGCCGAGGACTCGCGCCCGGCGAGCCTGGCGTGCCGTGCAACCGGACAGGAAGACCGATTCCCTTGTAGTCATCGCGAGCGACCACCATCTCGCGATGCTTTGCGTGAGGCTGGGCAAAGGCCTCCGACACCGAATGCACCGGCGCCGCGGGCACCCCCGCCGCCATCAACGCATCGCACAGCATCTTGCGCGCGCGGTGGCAGATGGCGTGTTCGATCTCGACCCGAAGGGCATCCCGATGCTGCAGACGCCCAGCGTTGTCGGCGAAGCGTTCGTCCACCGCAAGGTCAGGTCGTTCGACCACACCGCAGAAGCGCTCGAACTGGCCACGGTTCATGATCCCGAGAAAGATCTCGCCGTCGCCGCACGTGAAGCGGTCGTAGGGCGCAATGTTGGGATGGGCGCTGCCGAGCAGACCCGGCTCCTGATGCGATTGAAAGTAGTTGGCCGCATGCGGGACCAGCAGGCTCAGCGCCGCATCGAACAGCGTAGCCTCCACGTGCTGCCCTTGGCCCGAGACGTTGCGGCCTTGCAGCGCAAGCAGGATGCCCGACAGCGCGGTGTAGGCGGTGAGGTGGTCGACGATGGGCACGCCGATCCGTGTCGGGCCACTCGCCTGTTCGCCATTGACGCTCATGAGTCCGCACAGCGCCTGCAGCACCGCGTCATAGCCGGGCAGCCCACCCAGCGGGCCGTCTGCGCCAAAGCCGCTGATGCTGCAGTGGATGAGGCGCGGGAAGCGCTCCTTGATCCACCCTTCGTAAGAAATTCCCCATTTTTCCAGCGTACCGGGCAGAAAGTTCTCGATCAGGACGTCGGCCTCCTCGAGCAACCGTTCGAGGATCCGCCGTCCCGGCGGCTTCGAAAGATCGATGCTGATGCACTGCTTGCCCCGGTTTATCGCGCCGAAGTAGGACGCGTCACCGTGCCGGTCGAAGGGCGGCCCGAGCGTGCGGGTGTCGTCACCACCGGGCGGCTCCACCTTGATCACATGCGCGCCGTGATCCGCGAGCATTTGCGAGCACATCGGCCCCGCCAGCACGCGCGACAGATCCACTACCCGAATGCCGCTGAGCGCACCACGCATCGTTTGTCTTCCTTGTTGGCCTTTTTTTGTTTCCGGCCGCAAATACTAGCCGCGGCTGGGCAATTCAACCACGCCGGAACCGAGCACGGAGAGCTCATCGTCCTGGTTGCGCGCCTCCTGCTCGATCTCGACCAGATGCTTGCCGTCCTCGACGTACTTGCGCTTCACATGCCCCTTGATGAACAGCATGTCGCCCTCGGGGTTGTGGCGGCGGATCTTGCAGCTGGCCTTCCGCAGGAAGCCGTCGTCGCCCATCCAGTTCGTCAGGTGATGCGTGAGCCAGGAAGTGCGCTCCGGGCCGTAGTCGTAGGCGCCTGGCGCGCCCACTTCAAGCGCGAAGTCTTCTTCCCAATGCACGCGCTCGGGCACGTCGGGAATGCCGAAGCGGTTGGTAATGCCCACGCCGGGATGCGCGTCGATCAGCTTCCAGGCCATCTTGTTGGCACGGATATAAAGGCCGCCCCAGCCCTGCGCATAGGCGATGAAGCCGGTCACGGTCATCGGGCCCTTGAACATCACAGGCAGCGCCTCGCCTTCGACCACGTCTTCCCAGTAGCGCGGGGTCGCGCCGCGCACTTCCTCGTTGCGATAGAGCTTGAAGGCCTCCTGGATCTCCTCGGGCGAGTACTGCCGGGGCGTGCGTGCGCGCACTTCCTTGTACTTCGTGCCCTGCTCCCGGGCATGATCGCGCTCGGTGCGGAAGCACCAGCTGTCGGCCTCGGACACCTTGTCGCCCTTCTGGTTGTAGAAGTCGACGTGATAGATCTGCTGGACCGCGCGGCCCGCGAAACGCGTCTGGTGCTCGACCAGGTCCTTGAGGTAGGCCTCGGTGCGGATCTCATCATTGCGCAGTACGGGCTTGTGCCAGGTCCAGTCGGCGCCCGACCACATCGCATGCACACCCGGCAGGCCACCCACATAGCCCGACACGATCCGGCTGGTCGAGAACAGGAAGCTCGGAAGTGCCACGACGCTGCCGTACCTCGTCTTTGCGGCATAGGCCGGATCGCACCAGAGCGGGTTGTCGTCTCCGATGCCGTGTGCGTAATGGCGAATGTTGTCGCGCGTGGCTTCGTAGCACCATGGCTCCTGGGTGTTTTCGATCTTCTGGCCGATGCGCTCGCGCAATTCGTCCAGGCCGCGCTCGGTGATCTTCGGGAAGGTTCTTTCGCTTTGCACAGACATCGTTGGTCTCCTGGTGGTTGTAGATGAGAGGGTTGGGGAATAAAGGGGTCAGACGCTCGCGGGCTGCCGCTCGCGGTCTCGCAGGACCTTGCGATGCACCTTGCCGGCGGGTGTCTTGGGAAGGTCCGACACGAAGACCACGTGGCGCGGATACTCGTGCTGGCTCAGTCGGCTGCGCACGAGGTCCTGGATTTCCTTGGTGAAGGCATCACTGCCCTCGCGCTCCGTGACGACAAAGGCCTTCACCACCTGGCCCCGGAGTTCGTCGGCTACGCCAATCGCAGCGGCCTCGCGCACGTCGGGGTGTTTGAGCACCGCGTCTTCGATCTCCACCGCGCTCATGGTCCAGCCCGCGGAGATGATCACGTCGTCGGCCCGGCCAGCGTGAAAGAAGTAGCCGTCCTGGTCGACCTTGCCCAGGTCCTTGGTGGGCACCCAGGCGTCGTTGCGCCAGATCTTGAGTTCGCCCACGACACCCGGTGCACATGTCTTGCCTTCCGGGTCCTGAACATCGACCCGCCCTCCGGGGATGGGCTTGCCGAGCGAACCGGGCTTCACCTTGAAATCCGCAGCGCCGGGGTAGTTCACGAGAATCACGCCGATCTCGGTGGTGCCGTACATGCTGCACACGGGCCGCCCGAAAGTGGCGCGGACGAAATCTTCTGTTTCGCTGTCCATCGGCTCGCCGGTGAAGGAAACCTTTTCCAGGTAGTACTTGTATTTGTCCGCGGCACCTGAGTTGCGCATCATCCGGAAGTGCGTTGCCGCGGCCGAAATGTTGTTGAAGCGGCCGTGTTGCAGGGCCTTGAGCAGCCGTGCCGCATCGAACTTTCCGGAGTAGGCGCCGATGGTCACCCCGAGCGCCAGCGGCGCCAGCGTGCCGTGCCAGAGCCCATGCCCCCATGCGGGAGACGACGGGCAAAAAAAGCGGTCACCGGGCCGGACGCCGGTGCCGTAGAGCGCCGCCAGCATCAACGTGACGAGTGCGCGCTGCTTGTGCTTGACGGCCGCCGGCAATTCGCGGGTGGTGCCGGACGTGTACTGGAATATCGCGTAGTCCTCGGCCGTTGTCCGAACCTCGAAGGTGTCGGGGAACGCACTCAGGCTCTGCACGAAGCCGCCATCGGCCACGAGCACCTCGACACCGTCGATGCCTTGGGACACCGGCGCCTTCTCGGCATTGGTCACGAGAATTTTCGGCTTGCAGTCTTCCACGCGCAGGCGAATGCCGTCCGGGCCAAAGAGCGTAAAGAGCGGCACGGCGATCGCGCCCGTCTTGATCGCGCCGAAGATCGCCACGTAGAAGGCCAGCGAGGGCTCGAGCATGACCGCGACGCGATCGCCGGGCTGGACGCCACGCGCCACCAGCAGATTGGCGAAGCGATTCGACAGGCGCGACAGCGCCTTGAACGTGATGACCTCTTCGCTGCCATTCGCATACGCCACCACGATGGCCACCTTTCCTTCGCTCGCATGGCGGTCGACGCACTCGTAGGCGATGTTGAACGACTGCCGGTCGCCGTCGAAAAGCGCCCAGAGCGTCTCCGTCGAGCAATGCGACTGTGCGTCTGAGAAGGAGGTGTAGTCGGTCAGGTGGGTCATCAGTTCAGGTCCTCTTGCGATGCCTGAACTATGCGACTCACGATGTTTCATTGTCAAATACGACTCTGTTTTGTATATAGACAAACCCACGAATTCAGTTGCGGTAGAAAGAAGACCTTCGACATCCTCCAACGAACACCTCTCATGCCATGGAAGAACCCATCGATCCATTCGAGAACCTTGCCGCTGCAGGCTGGCGTCGCATCCGCACAGCCGGTGCCTTCATGTCGACCGCCGGACCGCTGTGGACCAGGCGCGAAGGCACGAGCTGGGTCTACGCCGTCTGGTCGACCGACGCTCATCTGAACCCGGCGGGTGTCGTGCACGGTGGCCTTCTGGCCACCTTGACCGATCACGCGATCAGCACCGTGGCCTGGGAGGCCGCCTCACGCATGCCCTGCGTGACGGTGCAGCTGGACACGCAATTTCTGGCGCCGGTAGCAGCCGGCGTGCTCGTGGAAGCTCGAGCGCAGCTGGTGCGCCGCACCTCGAGCCTGCTGTTCATGCGCGGCCAGCTGCAGGCTGCGGGTCAGGAGGTTCTGGTCGCGCAGGCGCTCATGAAAGTACAAAAATTAATTTTGTCTTAGTACAAATTTGCATCTTCTTTGACAATTTCATCCGCGACTTTGATACTTGATTCAACCCGTCCGACCGTGGTGTGCCATCGAATCACAACACTCCGAACGGAGGCCAGGCCTGTGACACAGACCCGAAAAAGGGCGTCAGGCCCGGACCGACGATGCCTTCACAGGAGACAAAAATGAGACTTTGGAAACTGCTCGCCACGGGCTGCGCAATCGCTCTTTGTTCGCACGGTGCGCCGGCACAGACCTACCCCACCAAGCCGATCCGGATCATCGTGGCCTACCAGGCCGGGCAAGGCACGGACATCGCCACGCGCTATCTGGGCAATCTGCTGGCCAAAGAGCTGGGGCAACCGGTCATCGTCGACAACCGGCCGGGCGCCGGTGGCAATCTCGGCACCGAGCTTGCCGCCGACGCGCCGCCCGACGGCTACACGCTCACGATGGGGACCAATGCCACGCATGCGGTCAACCAGTACCTTTATGCCGGCCAGCGCATCAAGACGGAGAAGGACTTCGAACCGATCGTTCTGACGGGCAGCTTTCCGATGGTGCTGGTTGTGAACGTCAAGTCGCCGATGCGATCCATCGGCGATCTGGTGAGTGCGCTCAAGAGCGACCCTCGCTCCGCGGACATCGCGACACCGAGCACGAGCGCCCGCCTGGTCATCGAACTGCTCAAGGAGCGCTCCAGGCTCCAGATCTTCCAGGTGCCGTACAAGGGCTCCGGCAGTGCGATGACCGATGTGCTCGGCGGGCAGTTGCCGCTGCTGATCGATACCCCCACTGCATTGCGCTCGCAGCTGCAGGCAGGCCACGTGCGCGCTCTGGCCGTCACCTCTGCGGTGCCGAGCGCGCTCGTCCCGGGCATCAAGCCGGTGGCGGAACAGGGCTATGCGGGATTCGAGGTCATCGCATGGAACGCGCTCTTCGCGCCACACGGCACGCCTTCGGCCACGCTGGACGTGTTGAACGAAGCAATGAACCGGATTCTCAAGAAGCCCGAGACCCGCCAGCAATTGCTGGAGTACGGTTTCGACCCGGGCGGCGGCACGCGCCAGCAGCTGGCCGAGTTCGTGCAGAGCGAGCGCCGAAAGTGGGAGCCGATCATCAAGACGTCGGGAATGAAGGCGGACTAGGACCGATGGACACCATGACTGCGCTGACCGACCCTCTCTCCGCTATCGGGAACACCTGGGCTGGCCTGGTTCGCCGCGCGCCTTCTGGGATAAGCTTGCGCCCGCCAATCGCAAGCCCCATGAAGTCCAGTTCCTCTTCCGCCTCGAAGCCAACGAAAACAGGCGCCAAGCCCACCAAGCCCGTGCGTGTCAGGCCGGTGCCCGGCGTCACGCGGGCCATCGCGATCCTGCGACTTCTCGGGCGCTCCGCGCATGCGATGGGCGTCAAGGCCATTGCCGATGAACTCGAACTCGTCCCCAGCACCTGCCTGCATATTCTTCGTGCACTCATCGTTGAAGACCTGGTCAAGATCGACAGCGACACCAAGCGCTACTCGCTGGGAACCGGCATGTTGAGCCTGGCCCGCAGCGCGATCGAAAGCAGCAGCTTCGCCAGCCTCGCACAACCAGTACTCGACGTTCTGGCCAACGAGTGGAACGTAACGATGATCGGCGTCGAAACCCATGACATGGAGCCGATGGTCGTGCTGGCCTTGTCGCGCTCCAACGCTCCCTTCCGCCTGCATGTGGATGTCGGCAGTCGTTTCCCTGCGCTGGTCAGTGCCACGGGGCGCCTGGTGGCGGCCTTCAGCAGCGAGACGTGGCCGCAGATCGAAAAGCGTTTCAAGGCCCTGCGATGGGACAAGCCAATCGATCTTGCCACCTGGAAGCGCGAGGTCGAGCAGGTCCGCAAGCGCGGCTTCAGCATCGATCGCGGCTACTACATGAGCGGCGTGACGGTGATTGCCGTGCCGCTGCTCGATGCCTCCGGGCGGGTAGCGCACACACTTGTCGCCACTGGCCTGTCTGACAAGTTGGCCGGTGCGGCCGGCACCGCTCTGGCCTTGGCCATGAAGAAGGAAGCAGATGCGCTGTCGACGCTGCTTCCATCACGCAGGTAAGCAGGCCTGCCTTCTCGAGCCGAGCGCGATCACGCTGTTGCTCGCTAAGACACCACCTGGTAGTACAGGTTCTGCGGGTGCTTCGCCTGCGCGAAGAAGAACCAGCGCTCGGCAAGCAGGCCCGGTGCCTGCACCAGCACCGCGAGCAACCACGGCAACACCGCGGCACTCGCAAGGCCCCACACCAAAAGCAACGCCGGCAACACGAAGGCCAGCAGCAGAAACCCAAGCTTCATGTTCTTCAGCGCAGCCAGCGATGCACCATGAAAGAACTCGCGCGTGTTGAACGACCCGGCCGACATGCCCATCGACTTCTGAACCAGCTTCTGCGTGCGGATGCCAGTGGCGGACTGCAGCGTCGATTTGTGGCGGATGCCCGCGTTGCGCCGGAGCGCTTGCCCGCGCGCAGCCCACGCTGCCAGCGTGGCAACCAGCGCACACGGCCCGAAGACTTGTACGAAGCGCGCCTCACCGCTCAAAGCCGCCATTGCACAGGCCAGCACCAGCCCCGACGACAACCCGATCAGCGTGAAGTTGACGATAGTCAGCGGATGCGCCCATTCCTCGATGAAGCTCAGGCAGGCATAGATCATCGCGGTGCAGTACCAGAGCGCGACGGCCCCGCACAGCACCAGCACGGGCAGCAGCCACGACCACGGCGCGCCGATACCCAGCATCAGCGACAGCCACCACAGCCCCACCAGCGCGATGAAGGCTGGCAGCACGATCACCTCGCGCGACATCCACGAAGTGCGCCACATCAGCACTGCACGCCACGCACGAGTCTTGCGCCCCAGGTGCATGAACGATGCGGCAAGCCCGGCCACGAGCAGCACTTCGGCAACACCAAGCGCCAACGTCAGGAAGCCGGGTGCCAGCGCAAGGCCGAACAGCGCCGCAAGCGCGAGCGTGAAGACCAGCCCCTGAGCCGCGCCGGCCAGCGTGGTGAAGAAAAGAATCGAGAACGCGGGATGCATCCGGCTACTCCCGCGCGTCCGTTGCCTGCGGGGCTTGCGTGATGTGACGCGGCAGGTACTGGTTGGCCGGGCTGGTCTCCCACTCGGGCATCAGTTGGTAGCCACCGCGCTCGCGGATGGCCTTCGACACTTCGGAGTCCGGGTCCTTCACGTCGCCGAAGATGCGCGCGCCCGTGGGGCAGGCCTTCACGCAGGCCGGCTTGCGGTCTTCCTTCGGCAGTTGCTCGTCGTAGATGCGGTCCACGCACAGCGTGCACTTGGTCATGACCTGGCGCTCTTCGTCGAGCTCGCGTGCGCCGTAGGGGCAGGCCCATGCGCAGTACTTGCAGCCGATGCACTTGTCGTAGTCGACCAGCACGATGCCGTCTTCCTTGCGCTTGTAGCTCGCGCCCGTGGGGCACACGGGCACGCAGGGCGGATCTTCGCAGTGCAGGCAGCTCTTGGGGAAGTGGATGGTTTCAGTGACCGGGAAGGCGCCGGCCTCGTAGGTCTGCACGCGGTTGAAGAAGGTGCCGGTGGGGTTGGCGGCATAGGGCCGCTCGTCGGCGAGCGGGCCTGCGCTGCCGGAGGTGTTCCATTGCTTGCACGAGGTGACGCAGGCGTGGCAGCCGACACAGACGTTGAGGTCGATGACGAGGGCGAGTTGCTTGGCGAGTGTCTCGCCCTGTGCCGCACGCACCGTGTTGCTCCCTCTCCCGCTGGCGGGAGAGGGTTGGGGTGAGGGTGCAGCGGCCTTCATGACGGCAAGGCTTCCAGTTCCAGCGCCGCCGCCCTCACCCCAGCCCTCTCCCGCTTGCGGGAGAGGGGGCAAGACCGGAGCCGACGACATCAGGTCCTTCAACCACTGCATCATTTCCTCCCCCTCCCCGCAAAGTACGTCAACACGCTCGCCGCCTTGCCCAGCACCCCGGGCACCGCCGGCATGCTCGCGATCTGCGGGTAGCTCTCTTCGGGCTCGCCCGGTTCGGCCGGCCGTATGCGCACGCGCACGTCGTACCAGCCGGCCTGCCCGGTGATCGGGTCGGAGTTGCTGATGGTCCCGCTCGCAGTGCCGGCGCAGGGCAGCTCCTCGCTGATCAGGTGGTTCAGCAGAAAGCCCTTGCGCGCCTCGTCCGCTCCAGGCGCCAGCTGCCATGCGCCGTCCGCCTTGCCGATGGCATTCCACGTCCACACAGTGCCAGGCTCCACCGCCTCGCTGTAGCGCAGCATGCAGCGCACCTTGCCCCAGCGGCTCTCGACCCAGCACCAGCCGCCATCGGCGATGCCAGCGGCCTGCGCGGTCAGCGGATTCACGTGCAGGTAGTTGTGGCTGTGTATCTGCCGCAGCCACGCGTTCTGCGAGTCCCACGAGTGGTACATCGCCATCGGCCGCTGCGTGAGCGCATTGAGCGGGTACGCATCGAGATCGGTCGCAGCCTCCTCGAGCGGCGCATACCAGAACGGCAGCGGGTCGAAGTATTTGTCGATGCGCTCACGCAGCGCATCGGGCGGCTGCCGCCCCGCGCTCTTGCCCTGCGCCGCAAGGCGAAAGCTCTGCAGCGTGTCGGAGTACAGCGCCAGCTGCACCGGGTCGTTGCGCTGGCGCCAGCCCTTGTCTTTTGCGAAGTCCAGGTATTCCCGGTTCCAGTTGCGCATGTAGTGCATGGTCTCGGGCATGTGGTACTGGAACACGCAATTGTTCTGCGCGTACGCCTCCCACTGCTTCGGATTGGGCGCGCCGCGCAGGTGCTCGGTGCCGTCTTTGCCGCGCCAGCCCATGAGAAAGCCGATGCCCGGCTGCGGCTCGAAGTTGACGACGAAGTCGGGGTAGCCCGTGAACTTGCGCCCGCCTTCCGGCGTGGTGAAAGCCGGAAACTTCAGCCGCGAAGCCAGCTCGATCAGCACTTCCTGGAAGGGCCTGCACTCCCCCGTCGGTGGCACCACCGGCACGCGCACCGAGTCCACCGGCCCGTCGAATTCGGAGATCGGCCGGTCGAGCATGCCCATGACGTCATGGCGCTCGAGGTACGTGGTGTCGGGCAGCACCAGGTCGGCAAAGGCCACTGTCTCGCTCTGGAAGGCGTCGCACACCACGAGGAAGGGAATCATGTGCTCGCCCTTCTCGTCCTTGCGGTTGAGCATCTCGCGCACCGCCATCGTGTTCATGCTGGAGTTCCACGCCATGTTGGCCATGAAGATCAGCAGCGTGTCGATGCGGTACGGGTCGCCCTTAGCCGCATTGGTGATCACGTTGTGCATCAGCCCATGCGCCGACAACGGGTGCTCCCACGAAAACGCATGGTCGATGCGGATCGGCGAACCATCGGGGTTGATCGCCAGCTCCTCCGGGCTGGCCGGAAAGCCCAGCGGTGCCGCATTGAGCGGCGTGTTCGGCTGGATCATTCCAGGGTCGTTGAAGGCCCGGTAGTTCGGCACGATGTGACGCGGATACGGCGCCTTGTGCCTGAAGCCGCCCGGTGCGTCGATGGTGCCGAGCACGCTCATCAGCACGGCCAGCGCACGCACGGTCTGGAAGCCGTTGGAGTGCGCCGCCAGCCCGCGCATCGCATGGAAGGCCACGGGGCGCGCCTGCGTGGTGGCGTGGTGCTTGCCCCATGCATCGGTCCACGGAATGGGCAGCTCGAAGGCCTGCTGCAGCGCCGTCTCGCCCATCTCGCGCGCCAGCTTGCGAATGCGCGCCGCGTCGATGCCGGTGATGGCCTGCGCCCACTCGGGCGTGCAGCTCGCTACCCGCTCGCGCAGCAGCTGGAATGAAGGCGCGACGCGCGTACCGTCGGCCAGCGTGTAGTGGCCTTCGAGCGCCGGATCGCAGCCGTCGGCAATGCCTTCGGGATACGCGGGCATCACCGTGCCGCTGGCCTTGTCCCACACCAGCTTGTTGTGCGGGTTACGGCCGTCGCCCGGTGGGCCGCGTTCAGGGTCGAAGGCAAACAAGCCTTCGCGCTCGCAGTTGTCGAGCACCACGAGCTGCGGTGCGTTGGTAAAGCGCTTGAGGAAGGCGTGGTCCACAAGCTCGTTGGCTATCAGCTCATGCAGCAGCGCCATGAACAGCGCGCCGTCGGTCCCCGGCTTGATCGGAATCCACTCGTCGGCAATCGCCGAATAGCCCGTGCGCACCGGATTGATCGAAATGAAGCGACCGCCAGCCCGCTTGAACTTGCTGATCGCGATCTTCATCGGATTGCTGTGATGATCTTCGGCAGTGCCGATCATCACGAACAGCTTGGCGCGCTCCAGGTCGGGCCCACCGAATTCCCAGAAGCTGCCGCCGATGGTGTAGATCATTCCCGCGGCCATGTTGACCGAGCAGAAGCCGCCGTGCGCCGCGTAGTTGGGCGTGCCGAACTGCCGCGCGAACAGGCCCGTGAGTGCCTGCATCTGGTCGCGCCCCGTGAACAGCGCGAACTTCTTCGGGTCGGTCGCGCGGATCTTGCCGAGCCGCTCGGTGAGCATGTCGTAGGCGCGCTCCCAGCTGATGGGCTCGAACTCGCCGGCTCCGCGCTCGCTGCCGGCCTTGCGCAGCAGCGGCTGCGTGATACGTGCCGGCGACACCTGCTTCATGATTCCCGACGAGCCCTTGGCGCAGATCACGCCCTGGTTCAGCGGATGGTTCGGGTTGCCGTCGATGTAGCGAACCTCGGGACCCTTTTCGCCTTCACGCAGGTGCACGCGAATGCCGCAGCGGCAGGCGCACATGTAGCAGGTGGTGGTCTTGACCGTGGTGTCGGCCGTGGGCGTGGGCGCGACCAGCGGGTCGTGCACCGGCTCGCGAGACAGGAAGCTGAACACTGGCGGTCCTTTGTTTTCAGGCGGGGTCCGTGCGATGTTATGCAGCCTCGATCAAACGAAAAAGCAGAGAATATCGCTCACCATGACCGGAAAAACAGATCAGCTTCAGAGTCAGAGTCAGGCTTCGAGCCAGCGCCTGCGCCTCAACCTGCGGCAGCTGGAGGTGTTCGTCGCCACCGCGCGCGAAGGCAGCACCCGTGCCGCAGCCGACCGCATCGCGCGTTCGCAATCGGCCGCGAGCAGCGCGCTGGCCGACCTGGAGTCTTCAGTGGGCGTTTTGCTCTTCGACCGGCTCGGGCGCCGGCTGGTGCTCAACGAGAACGGCCGCGCGCTGCTGCCCAAGGCACAGGCGCTGCTCGATCAGGCGGGCGAGGTCGAGGCGCTGTTCAGCGGCGAGCATGCGGCGCCGCTGCGCGTGGCGGCCAGCTTCACCATCGGCGAGTACCTGCTGCCCGAGAAGGTGTCGCAATGGACGCACCTGCATCCGCAGAGCCAGGTGCACCTGCACATCGCGAACACGCACGACGTGATCCAGGCGGTCGCGGGCTTCGACGTGGACGTCGGCTTCATCGAAGGCCCGCAGACGCACCCCGACCTCGTGGTGCGCGCCTGGCGCGAAGACGAGCTGGTGATCGTCGCCGCGCCCAACCATGCACTGGCGGGCCGTGTCGCCACGCACAGGCAGCTGTCGCAAGCCACGTGGGTGCTGCGCGAGCATGGCTCGGGCACACGGCAGGTAACGGACGCATGGCTGATCCAGAACCTCGAGCAGGTGCGCGTGGGCTTCGAGCTGGGCAGCACCGAGGCGATCAAGCGTGTGGTGGCCTCGGGCACCGGGCTGGCGTGCCTGTCGCGCTACACGGTGGCGCAGGCGCTGGAAGACGGCCACCTGGTCGAGCTGCGCACGCGACTGCCGGCGGGCACACGGCGGCTGGCAACGGTGATGCACCGCGACAAGCTGCTGGGCCGCGCGACGGCCGACTTCCTGCGCCACTGCGGCGCCAGCGTGCCGCGCGCTTCATCGGCGCGCTAGAAAGCCCTCAGCCAGCAGCGCGCAGCACGTTCGCCGTGTGGCGCGCAATGACCGCCTCCTCGTCAGTGCGCAGCACCCACGCGCTGACAGGACTCTCGGCAGTGGTGAGCCGCGCGGCGCCGCTGCGATTAGCGGCCGCATCGACGTTCACACCCAACCATTCGCAGTCTTCGAGGATGCGCTCACGCAGCGGGGCCGCGTTCTCGCCGATGCCGCCGGTGAACACGATGGCGTCGACACCGCGCAGCGCGGCCGCGAGGCTGCCCATGTGCTGCACCACCTGCTCGGCGAAATGCCCGATGGCCTCGGCCGCAGCAGGCTCGGCCGATGCCTCCAGCGCGCGCATGTCGCTCGACACGCCCGAGATGCCGAGCAGGCCCGATTCGCGGAACAGCAGCGCCTCGACCCGGTCGGCCGACATGCCGTGCGAGCGCATCAGGTACAGCACGACGGCCGCGTCGATGTGGCCGCAGCGCGTGCCCATGGTCAGCCCGTCGAGCGGCGAGAAGGTCATGGTCGTCGCGACGGAGCGGCCCTGCGCGATGCCGCACATTGACGCACCATTGCCGAGGTGCGCGACGATCACGCGCCGCTGCGCCAGCTCGGGCGCGATGCCTGCGAACTGCGCAACGATCGATTCGTAGGAAAGGCCGTGAAAGCCGTAGCGTCGCACGCCCGCGTCATGCAGCGCACGTGGCAGCGCGAAGCGGCGGTTGACCTCGGGCTGCTCCGCATGAAAGGCCGTGTCGAAGCACGCGACCTGCGGCACACCTTCGAACGCTGCCATCGCCGCGCGCACGCCCGCAAGGTTGTGCGGCTGGTGCAGCGGAGCCAATGGCTCAAGCTTGGTGAGCGCATCGAGCACCGAGGCATCGATGCGCACCGGCGCAACGAAGTCCGCACCACCATGCACGATGCGGTGCCCGACCGCCGCGATGCGCCGGCCATCGGCCTGCTGCGCATGCCATTCGAGCAAGGCCGCAAGCGCGCCTTGATGCGAAGCCTGCGCGCCATCGAGCGCCGCATCGTGCAGCGTCTGCCCCTGGGCATCGCGCACATGCAGCCGCGCCTTCAGGCCCGCGCCGAGTCCATCCGCCTGCCCCGACCAACGCGCCGCCGGCAACGAGGCATCGCCGTCACCAGCCGCATCGAACAATGCGACTTTGATCGACGAAGAACCCGCGTTCAGCGTCAGCAACGAGTCGGTCATGGAATGGCTCAGACGTAGTCCTTGTACTTGTCGAGGAAGCGCACCGGCTTCGACAGCGCGTCGCGGCGGAAGGGGTCTCCCAACTCGCGCGTGCACATGATCTCTATCACGCAGGTCTTGCCTTCGTTCATCTGCATGTCGATGGCCTTCTTCAGCGCCGGGCCCACGTCTTCGAGCTTGTCGACCACGATGCCCTCGGCGCCCATGGCCTTGGCAATGCCTGCGAAGCTTTCGCTTTCGAGTTCGCCGGCCACGAAGCGGCGATTGTAGAAGTCGACCTGGTTCTTCTTCTCCGCGCCCCACTGCCGGTTGTGGAAGACCACGGCCGTCACCGGAATGTCGTGGCGCACGGCCGTCATGATTTCCACCATGCTCATGCCCCAGGCGCCGTCGCCGGCATAGGCCACGGCCGGACGGTCGGGCGCCGCGCACTTGGCGCCGATCATGGTCGGCAGCGAGTAGCCGCAGTTGCCGAAGCTCATCGGCGCGAAGAAGCTGCGCGGCTCCTCGAAGCGCAGGTAGCTGTTGGCAATGGCGTTGATGTTGCCGATGTCGGTCGAGACCATCACGCGCGGCGGCATGGCCTTTTCGAGTTCGCGCAGCACCTGGCGCGGGTGCAGGTAGCTGCCGCCGGTGGGCGTCTTCTCGCCCTTGGCTTCCTCGATGGCATCGAGGCTGAACTGGTCGCGCTCGTGGGTCCACTCGTCGAGCTCTTTTTCCCACGCAGCTTTTTCGGCCTTGATCTTCGCGGCGCGCTCGGCCTTGCTGGCATCGCAGGCCAGCGTCTTGCCCTGCAGGCGCTTGAGCAGTTCCTTGGCCGTGGCCTTGGCGTCGCCGTGGATGCCCACGGTGATCTTCTTCACGAGGCCGAGGTTGGTGTGGTCGGCCTCGACCTGGATGATCTTCGCGTCCTTCGGCCAGTAGTCCATGCCGTGCTGCGGCAGCGTGCCGAAGGGGCCCATGCGCGAACCGAGCGCGAGCACCACGTCGGCCTGCGCGATGAGCTTCATCGCGGCCTTGGAGCCCTGGTAGCCCAGCGGGCCGGCCCACAGCGGGTGGCTCGCGGGGAAGGAGTCGTTGCGCAGGTAGCCGTTGGCCACCGGCGCACCCAGGCGCTCGGCCAGTGCCTGGCACTCGGCCACCGCATCGCCCATGACCACGCCGCCGCCCGAGAGAATGACCGGAAACTTCGCCGAAGCCAGCAGTTCGACGGCAGCGTTCAGGCTGTTCTCGCCGCCCGCGCCCCGCTCGACGCGCATCGGCTTCGGGATCTCCGTGGTGATCTCGCCGTAGAAGTAGTCGCGCGGAATGTTCAGCTGCGTGGGGCCCATCTCGGAGATGGCGCGGTCGAAGCAGCGCGCCGTGTACTCGGCCATGCGCTTGGGGTTGTTCACGTGGCCCTGGTACTTGGTGAACTCCTGGAACATCGGCAGCTGGTTGGCCTCCTGGAAGCCGCCGAGGCCCATGCCCATGGTGCCGGTCTCGGGCGTGATCATCACGACCGGGCTGTGCGCCCAGTAGGCGGCCGCAATGGCCGTCACGCAATTGCTGATGCCGGGGCCGTTCTGGCCGATCACGAGGCCGTGACGGCCCGACACGCGCGCATAGCCGTCGGCCATGTGGGCGCCGCCCTGCTCGTGCACCACCGGAATCAGCCGGATGCCGGCGGGCGCGAAGATGTCCATCGCATCCATGAAGGCCGAGCCCATGATGCCGAAGATGTCGGTCACGCCGTTGGCGACCATGGTCTCGACGAAGGCCTCGGAGGGCGTCATCTTCTGCACGCCGGTGACGGCTTCGCGTGTGGGTGCTGCGGGTTGCTTCTGGCTCATGGAAGGCGTCTCCTGAAGGAAAGTGGGCAGTGGTTGCGCGTCAAAAGTCGGAACTTCTCGTTCCGGATTTCATTCCGGCGGAATATAGGTCGGCATCGCCGCGGCGTCAAACAATTTACAAAAATCGGAACGTATTGTCTTGTTTTTCGTAAAAAGAATATAATCCGGCCCCATGAAGATCGTCAAAGGCCTCTCACCGGAAGCGCAGGAACCGGCGGGCGACACGCCCACCATGCGCCTGTTCGCGCTGCTCGAAGTCATGGCCGCGAAAGACCAGCGCTACTCGCTGCAGGGCCTGGTGGAAGAAACCGGCCTGCCAAAACCCACGCTGCACCGCATGCTCCAGCAGCTCGAAGGCGCGGGGCTGCTGCAGCGCGAAGGCGACGGCCGGCACTACGGCATCGGCACGCGGCTGCGGCGGCTGGCCGAGAACCTGCTGCTCAACGACAGCCTGCACGGTGCGCGCCACACGGTGCTGCGCCAGCTGGTGGAAGAGATCGGCGAGAGCTGCAACCTCACCGCCCTTTCGGGCAGCGAGGTCGTGTACCTCGACCGCGTGGAAACCGCCGCGCCGCTGCGCTTCTACCTGCACTCGGGTTCGCGCGTGCCGGTGCACTGCTCGGCCAGCGGCAAGATCTTTCTTTCGCAGATGAGCGCGGCTCAGCGCCGCCGGTTGCTGTCGAACGCGCCGCTGGAGCCCTACACGCCCCGGACGCTGACCGACCCCGAGGCGCTGGAGAAGGAAGTGCAGCGCGTGCGCAAGGACGGCTACGCCATCGACCATGAAGAGTTCCTGCCGGGCCTGCTGTGCATCGCCACGCTGGTGCCTTCGGGCGACGACGCGCCTTCCAACCTGTGCATCGCTGTACAGGCGCCGGTGATGCGTCTCGACGCCGCCAAGGCGAAGACGCTGCTGCCCGCCCTGCAACGCGCCGCACAGGCGCTGAGCCGCATCGATGCCGACGCGGCCTCCGATCGCGCGCAGGCCTGAAGAACCTCACATTCCCCGAAAGCCGCCATGACCGATACCGCCGACCTTCGACCCGACCGGATGCTCAGCGTGCGCGATGTGTTCGGCATCGACACCGACCTGCGGGTGCCAGCCTTCAGCGAACGTGACGACCACGTGCCCGAGGTCGACGCGGTCTACCGCTTCAACCCCGACGTGACGCTCGCCATCCTCGCGGGCTTCACGCGCGACCGGCGCGTGATGGTGCAGGGCCTGCACGGCACCGGCAAGTCGACGCACATAGAGCAGGTGGCGGCGCGGCTGAACTGGCCCTGCGTGCGGCTCAACCTCGACGGCCACATCAGCCGGCTCGACCTCGTCGGCAAGGACGCAGTGGTGCTGCGCGAAGGCAAGCAGGTCACCGAGTTCCAGGAAGGCATCGTGCCGTGGTCGCTGCAACGCCCCGTGGCGCTGGTCTTCGACGAGTACGACGCGGGCCGGCCCGACGTGATGTTCGTCATCCAGCGCATCCTGGAGCGCGACGGAAAGTTCACGCTGATGGACCAGAACAAGGTGCTGCGGCCGCACCCCTTCTTCCGCCTGTTCGCCACCGCCAACACGGTGGGCCTGGGCAACCTCAACGGCCTGTACCACGGCGCGCAGCGGCTCAACCATGCGCAGATCGACCGCTGGAACATCGTGGCCTCGCTCAACTACCTGCCGGCCGATGAAGAGATCGCCATCGTGCAGGCGCGCGTGCCATCGTTGGCCGACGAGGCGGGCACGAAGCTGGTCGCGTCGATGGTGGCGGTGGCCGACCTCACTCGCAAGGGCTTCGCGGCGGGCGACCTCTCTACGCTGATGTCGCCACGCACCGTGATCACCTGGGCAGAGAACATCGAGATCTTCAAGGACCCGGCGCTGGCGTTTCGCCTGTCCTTCGTCAACAAGTGCGACGACGCCGAGCGGCCCCTGGTCGCCGAATACTTCCAGCGCTGCTTCGACCGCGAACTGAAGGAGTCGCACCAGCTCTCTGAAGGCCCGCGCGAATGAATGCCGAACCCGCGAGCGCGATGCAGCGTCGCGTGCGGCAAGAAGAACAGGTCGCGGAGCTTTGCGCGGGCGTGGTGCGCGCCTTCAGCGGCGAGCGCGACCTGCACTTTCGCGGCCGGCGGCTGCACCGTGGCCGCGTGGCGCTGCCGTGGTTTGCGCCGCACCTGCATCCCTCGCCCGACACCGACGACTTCGCTTCGTTCCGTGGCGTGGCCGACGGGCTCGCGCTGCGGCTCACCGAATCGGACGCAGCACTGCACGAAAGCCTGCGCCCCGAAGAGCCGGTCGAACGCATGCTGTTCGAAATGCTCGAGCAGTTCCGCGTCGAGGCGATGGCGCCCGAAGTCATGGCCGGCATGCGGCACAACCTGCGGCACCGGCACGAACAGTGGTCGCTCGCCTTTCATCACTCGGGCCTGACCGACACCGCGCGCGGGCTGCTGCTGTACGCTGTGGCGCAGATCTGCCGCGCCCGCGTCAGCGGCCAGCAGGTGGTGGAAGAAACCGAAGACATGCTCGAAGCCACGCGCTTCGCGCTCGCACCGCTGATCGGCCATGCGCTGGCAGGTTTGCGCAAGGACCGCGCCGACCAGGCCGCCTACTCAGTGCACGCCCGTGCCATCGCGCGCACCGTCGCCGCGATGCTGCACGAAGCCGATGAAAAAGGCAGCAACGCCGCGCGCGACCCGCATGTGGACGACAAGCGCAGCGTGTTCAGCCTCGTGGCCGACATGGACCAGGAGATCGTCGAGCGCTTCACCACCGCCGAGTCGGGCCGCAGCGCGGTGCTCGACGACGCAGGTGGCGCCTACCGCGTCTTCTCCAACGCCTACGACCGCGAACACGACGCCGCCACGCTCGCGCGCAAGGAAGTGCTCGCCGACCACCGCGAGAAGCTCGATCGCCGCATTGCCGCGCAGGGAGTGAACATCGCCCGCCTCGCGCGTGAGCTGCGCGCCCTGCTGGCCGAGCCCGAGCGCGACGGCTGGGACGGTGCCCAGGAAGAAGGCCTGATCGACGGCCGCCGCCTCGCGCAGCTCGTGGCCTCGCCTACCGAGCGCCGCCTGTTCCGCACCGAGCGCATGGAGCCGGTGGCCGACTGCATCGTCACCTTTCTCATCGACTGCTCGGGCTCGATGAAGGAGCATGCCGAGTCGGTCGCGATGATGGCCGACGTGTTCGCGCGTGCGCTCGAACAGGCCGGCGTGACCAGCGAGGTGCTGGGCTTCACCACCGGCGCGTGGAACGGCGGACGCCCGCAGCGCGAATGGGTGCGCGCCGGCCGGCCACCGCATCCGGGCCGGCTCAACGAGCGCTGCCACCTTGTCTTCAAGAGTGCTGCTACGCCATGGCGGCGTGCACGCCCCGCAATGGCGGCTCTGCTGAAAGCCGACCTGTTCCGCGAAGGCATCGATGGCGAGGCCATCGACTGGGCGTGCATGCGGCTGCGCCAGCGCAGCGAGGCGCGCAAGCTGCTGCTCGTGATTTCCGACGGCTCGCCGATGGACAGCGCCACGCATCTGGCCAACGACGCGCACTACCTCGACCACCACCTGCGCGACGTGGTCGCGCGCCAGGAGCAGCGCGGCGACATCGCTATTGCGGGCATCGGCGTGGGCCTCGACCTGAGCCCCTACTACAGCCGCAGTCACGTGCTCGACCTGGCCACCTCCAGCGGCAACACCATCTTCCGCGAGGTGATCGAACTCATGGCCGGGCGCCATCGCCGCTGAGGCCTGCAACCTGAGACGTTTGGCATTACATCCAAGTCCCTGATTGACAAAGGGCACCCAGCGTTCTTACATTGCGTTTCACATCCGAGAACGCAGTTCCAATATTTGGAACATCGGATATCCCATAGAAAGCCTCATGGACTCCACGCTTGCCAAGGGCCTCGCCGCCATCGAATGGATGGTGCGCCAACAGCGCGACTGCCGCGTCACCGAACTGGCCCAAGCCTTTGGCATGGCACGCAGCAATGCGCACCGCACGCTGCAGACGCTCGTCGAATGCGGCTGGGCCGTGCAAGACCCGGACACGAGCGCCTACCGGCCAAGCCTGCGGCTGTTCGAGCTGGGGGCCATGGTGTCCGATGCATCGGACATCGGCGCGCTGCTGCGGCCCCACCTCGCGCTGCTGGCACAAGCCACGGGCGAGACCATCCACCTCGCAGTGCTGGACGACGCCGAGATCGTCTACCTCGACAAGTTCGACAGCCCGCTGCCCGTGGCCGCGTACTCACGCATCGGCGGCCGGGCGGCGGCGTACTGCGTGGCCTCGGGCAAGGCGCTGCTCGCTGCGGCCGCGCTCGACGTGCCGGCGCTGCAGGAGCGGCTGGGCACGCTGGTCGCGCACACGAAGAACAGCATCACCGACTTCGACGCCCTCTTCAGCGAACTGGAACGCTCGCGCGCACGCGGCTATGCCGAGAACCGCGAGGAATGGCGCATCGGCGTCTGCGGCCTCGGCGTGCCCGTGCTCAATGCGCGCGGCGAAGCTGTGGCGGCCGTCGGCATGAGCGTGCCCTCGATCCGCTTTGCGCGCACACAGGCACGCGGGCTGGCAGATCACCTGATGGCCTGCGCGCGCGACGCCAGCGTCACGCTGGGCTATCGCTTGAACGCCGCACCGGCCGCGCCGTTGCCGTCGACGCCCATCACAAAGAGAAGGAGATCGGAATGAAGTTGTTCTTCGCCCCCTGGCTGCACGCCGGGCTGCTGGCTCTCGCCGCCTTGTCGTCGCCCTTCGCCGCACAGGCGCAGAACGGCAGCGACTACCCGACGAAGCCGATCCGCCTGATCGTGCCCTACCCGCCCGGCGGCGGCACCGACGTGATTGCGCGCATCGTGCAGGAGCGCTTTCAAACGCTGCTGGGCCAGCCGGTGCTGATCGACAACCGCGGTGGCGCAGCCGGCTCCATCGGCACCGAGGTGGTTGCCAAGTCGGCGCCCGACGGCTACACGGTGCTGTTCACGCTGTCTTCGCACACCATCAACCCGGCCATCTACGCCAAGCTGAGCTTCGACACCGCGAAAGACTTCGCTCCGGTCGGCATGGTCGCCTCGCTGCCGCAGATCCTGGTGGCCAACACGCAGTTCGCGCCCAACACCGTGGCCGAACTCATCGCGCTGGCCAAGGCCAAGCCCGACAGCGTCGCCTTCGCCTCGGTGGGCAACGGCTCGCCCGGGCACCTGGCGGGCGAACTGCTGAAGCTGCGCACCGGCACGCACATGACGCACATTCCCTACCGCGGCGGCGGCCCGGCCGTGACCGACGTGATGGGCGGGCAGGTGCCGCTGCTGTGGGTGTCGATTCCGGCGGCCGCGCAGTTCGTGAAGGCAGGCAAGCTCAAGGCACTCGCAGTGTCCACCACCAAGCGCAGCGCGGCCTTCCCCGACGTGCCGACGATGCAGGAAGCCGGCGTGCCCGACTTCGACGTGGACTCGTGGTACGCCGTGTTCGTGCCCGCGAAGACGCCGCAGCCCGCCATCGACAAGCTCAACCGCGTGATCAACACGGTGGTGAAGGAACCGGACATCCGCGACAAGCTGCTCGCACAGGGCAGCGAAGGCGTCGGCGGCACACCCGAGCAACTCGGCAAGGTCGTCACCACAGAACTCGTGCGCTGGCAAAAGCTCGCCAAGGAAGCCAGCATCAAAGTCGATTGATCGACACGGACAGACTCATGGAAAACGCAGCCCCCTCTTCCCCCATCGCCGAACTCGTGGCGCGCGCACGCGCCGCGCAGCGCATCTACGAAACCTGGTCGCAGGCACAGGTCGACACCGCCGTGGTCGCGGCCGGCTGGGCCATCATCGAGCCGGCGCGCAACCGCGAACTGGCCGAACTGGCCGTGGCTGCCACCGGCGTGGGCAACGTCGAGGACAAGGTGCGCAAGAACCACCGCAAGACCTTCGGCCTGTTGCGCGACCTGCACGGGGCGCGCTCGGTCGGCGTGATCGCAGAAGACCCGGCACGCGGCATCGTCGAAATTGCGCGGCCCGTGGGCGTGGTGTGCGCCGTCACGCCATCGACCAACCCGGGTGCCACGCCGGCCAACAAGATCATCAATGCGCTCAAGGGGCGCAACGCGGTCATCGTCGCGCCATCGCCCAAGGGCTGGTCAACGGCGGCGCGGCTCATCGAATTCATCCACCAGCAGTTCGACCGCATCGGCGCGCCGCGCGACCTGGTGCAACTGCTGCCCTCGCCGGTCAACAAGCAATCGACCGCCGAGCTGATGCGCCTGTGCGACCTTGTGGTTGCAACCGGCTCGCAGGCCAACGTGCGCGCGGCCTATGCGAGCGGCACGCCGGCCTTCGGCGTGGGCGCGGGCAACGTGGCGGGCATCGTCGACGAAACGGCGGACATCGCCGCGGCCGCAGACCGCATCGTGCGTTCGAAGACTTTCGACAACGCGACCAGTTGCTCGTCGGAAAACAGCCTCGTCATCATCGACGCAGTGCGCGCGCAGACGCTCGCCGCGCTGAAAGACCGCGGCGCCGTCATGCTCGCCGACGCGCAGAAGGCCACGCTGCAGGCGCTGATGTGGCCCGAAGGCAAGCTCTCGCCCGCCGTCATCGGCCAGTCGGCACGCACCATCGCCGAGCGAGCGGCCGCCATCGACGGCGCCAACCGCGCCGCCTGGCTGGCAATTGCCGATGCCGATCCGCGCATCCTCATGGTGGCCGAAGACGGCGTGGGCCACGACCATCCGTTCTCGGGCGAGAAGCTGAGCCCGGTGCTCGCGGTGTATGCGGCGCGCGACTTCGCGCACGCCATGGCCACCGTCGAACGCATCTACGCGTACGAAGGCGCGGGCCACTCGGTGGGCCTGCACAGTGCGGTGCCCGAACGCGCGCTCACGCTGGGCCTCACGCTGCCGGTGTCGCGCGTCATCGTCGACCAGGCGCACTGCATTGCCACCGGCGGCAGCTTCGACAACGGCCTGCCGTTCTCGCTGTCGATGGGCTGTGGCACCTGGGGCAAGAACAACTTCTCGGACAACATGAACTACCGCCACTACCTGAACATCACGCGCGTGTCACGGCCGATTCCGGAGAAGGTGCCGAGCGAGGAAGAAATCTTCGGCGCCTTCTTCGCCGAGCACGGCGCGAAGTAAGCATGACGGCGGCTGCAACAACGGTTCATGCGCTGATCGAGCAACAGGCGCGGCAGCAGCCGCACGCGGTGTATGCCCGCGCCACCGAGACCGAACGCCACCTGGGCTACGGCGAGCTCGCGACCGGTTGCCGCCGCGTGGCGGCCGTACTGCACGGCCTCGGCATGCAGCCCGGCGACACGGTGTCCGTCGTCATGCCCAACGGCCTGCAGACCCTGCGGCTGCTGCTGGGCGCGATGCACGGCGGCTTCTGCGTGAACCCGGTCAACCTGCTCTCGCAGCCGGAGCAGATGCGCTATGTGCTCTCGCACTCCGACTGCCGCGTGGTCTGCGTTGCGCCCGAGTGGGAAGAGCGTGTGCGCGGCATCGTCGAAGGCTTCGACCGGCCCGTGACGCTGGTCGTGGTCGACCCCGAAGGCGATGCATTGCCCGACGAGGAAGAACCGGCCGTCGACACACCGCCGCCCTCGCCCGATGCCGTCGCGCTGCTGATGTACACCTCCGGCACCACGGGCATGCCCAAGGGCGTGATGCTCACGCAGCGCAACCTCGCGGCAAACGCGCACGCCATCAGCGTCGAGCACGCGCTGCGCCCCTCCGACCGTGTGCTCGCCGTGCTGCCGCTGTATCACATCAACGCCTTTGCCGTGACCATGCTCGCGCCGCTCGCGCACGGCGGCAGCCTGGCGATGCCACCGAAGTTCTCGGCCGGCCGCTTCTGGGAGCAGGCCACGCAAACGCAGTGCAGCTGGATCAACGTGGTGCCCACCATGATCTCGTACCTGCTCGAAGGCCCGAAGCCGCCGCTGGCGCAGACGCTGGCCATCCGCTTCTGCCGCTCGGCCTCGGCCGCGCTGCCGCCCGAGCACCTGCGTGCGTTCGAGCGGATGTTCGGCATCGGCATCGTCGAAACCATGGGCCTCACCGAGACGGCCGCGCCTTCGTTCTCCAACCCCATGGACCCGGCCGCGCGCAAGCTCGGTTCGGTGGGCCGCGCGTCGGGCTGCATGGCCGGCGTGGTCGATGCCACGCTCGCAGCCGTACCCACCGGCGTGACCGGCGAGATCGTGATCCGCGGGCCCAACGTGATGCTCGGCTACTACAAGAACGAGGAAGCCACCCGCGCAAGCTTCACGCCCGATGGCTGGCTGCGCACCGGCGACCTCGGCCATCGCGACGAAGACGGCTTCTTCTTCGTCACCGGCCGCATCAAGGAGCTGATCATCAAGGGCGGCGAGAACATCGCGCCGCGCGAGATCGACGAAGCCCTGCTGCAACATCCCGCCGTGCTCGAAGCCGCTGCCGTGGGCGTACCCGACCGCCACTACGGTCAGGAGATCGGCGTGTGCATCGTGCTGCGCGAAGGCTGCGCCTGCACCGAAGACGAGCTGCGCGAGTTCAGCGCCACCACGCTCGGCCGCTACAAGGCGCCCGGCCACTACCGCTTCGTGCAAGACCTGCCACGCGGCCCCTCTGGAAAGGTGCAGCGCCTGAAGCTGTTGCCGCTTTTCGAGGCATGACGGCGGCTGAACTGCTGGTGCCGCCGCTGGCGCCGGTAACGCTGGTCTACAGCCTGTGCGTAGTGTTCGCCGCCGGCATCGTGCGCGGCTTCGCGGGCTTCGGCTTCTCGGCCGTCACCGTGGCGGGCATGTCGCTGGTGGTGTCACCCGCGCTGGTCGTGCCCGCGATCTTCATGCTCGAAATCCTGGCAAGCCTGAGCCAGCTGCGCGGCATCGCGCGCGATGTCGACATGCCTTGGCTCAGCTGGCTGATGCTGGGCAACCTGATCTGCATTCCCATCGGCGTGGCGCTGCTCGCATGGCTGCCCGAGACGCCGCTGCGCCTGCTGATCGGCGCGCTGCTGATGGCGGCCGCGCTGCTGCTGCGCGGCGGCGCGCACGTCACGCTGGTGCCCACGCGCGGCGTGCGGCTGGCGGCAGGGCTGGCCTCTGGCTTCATCAACGGCGTGGCGGCCATTGGCGGCATCGCTATCGCGGTGTTGCTCAGCACCGCGAAGATGGCACCGGCCGCGCTGCGGGCCACGCTGATTGCGCTGCTGCTGTTCAGCGACGTGGTGTCGCTGATCTGCGCGGCGCTGATGCCTTCTTCAACCCACGCGTCCGGCAACCTGCTGGGGCCGGACACCCTCAAGTGGGCGCTGTGGCTGGCACCGGCGATGCTTGCCGGCATCTGGTACGGACAGCGCTCGTTCAAGGGGGTTTCGCCGGAGCAGTTCAGGAGGCATGTGCTGAACCTGCTGATTGCGCTGGCGCTGGTGAGTGTGGTGCGGTCGGTGGTGGGTCTGATCGGGTGAGCCATCCCCCTCACGGGCGCGGAAATGCTCAGGTGCCGAACGGGTAGATGCGTCAGCCGCCCGGTGCAGGCGAAGTCCGGACCACGCCTAGTTTCAACGGCCTCGCTGTAAACCCTCCAGCTTTAACACGCCGTGCTCAGACGAGCTCCGGCCTCAATGACGATCTGCTTGAAGACAGTGGCGTAGTCTGGTCTGCCCGTAGTTCGCGCAAGGAACGCGTCAAACCCAGCCTCGTCCGGAATACAGAACAGGATGCGCTCGGGTTGGTTGGCTCTCAGCACTTCCTCGAAGGCATCGAGGTTGCTGTTACCCGCATAACCCCAATCACCAAAGAGCGCTTCCCCCAGATGGCAATAAAAGTCTTCTATTGCTTGCAGCCCTGTCACGCTCAGCACCACACGCTCTGTTACCAGTACCTGCCGCCAGTTTCGAGATGCAGCCAACTTCATGCAGGCCTCGATCCACGAGGGCCTGTACAACGGATTCAGCGCACGCCACCCAACGGGAACGCCGCCCAGCCAAGCATCCAGGATAAGAGCAAGCGGCATGCGGGCCCAGCCAACCGAGATGAGCCAATGGTGACGCGTTCCCGCGCGATGCAGCAGTTGCTTGCAATGGATTCCCGCGACGTCCACCTCGATATCACCGATGACTCTGCAGATCGTGTAGACAGCCCCCTCTCTCAACGCCGGGCAGTTTTTCGGCGCCTCCATGCCTTCGATGACAAGGAGCAAGTCTTCGGTCTCGGTGCCTTCTTTTTCGATACACCCGTCGGGCAGCCCCTCGACCGAATCAAAGAATAGGACGATGTCGTCGCCATTCGACTCGCTCCGCAAGCAGTATTTCTTTTCAGGCAGAGGCTTTGAGGGCTTGGGCGCGTTGTCAGTCATTGAGTTCATAGGAGTAGCACGGCTAGGGCTTCGCCTTCGCAGGCACTATCGCCCCCGCGTCATAAGCCTCGCTGTAGACCTCCCAGTCACTCTCGACCTGCGCCGCGCACTGGTGCGCCGCATCCAGCAGATCGCGCCGCCACGACTTCGCCGAAGCGCCGAAGTCGACCAACGCATCCGCGATGGCCGAGCCCTGGCGCCCCGAGCTGCGCAGGTGCGCCCAGGCCATCATCTGCCCCATCTCCCCGATCACGTCGCGGACCTGGTCGAGCCCGGTGTGACGCACGTCGAGGGTCACCCGGTCTTCGCTGGGCTGCAGGTCGCGCAGCACGTAGGAAGACTTGCCATCGACGATCGGGTGCAGGAAGGCCATCGACACGGCCTGCATGCGGCGCTGCAGCCCCACGATGCGGTGCGCATTCGACTGCCATGAGGGCTGCTTGATCTTCTTCAGGTGCGGCACTAACGACGACACGGGCGCCTGCTTCAGGTCGAGCAGGTAGTTGCCGTCGGGCGATCCCTTGCCTTTGACGAGGACAACATAGCGCTCCACGCCCAGGCTGCCAGTGCCGGCGATGCGCCGCGCCACGTCGAGCACCTTGAAGAAGTCGGGGTTGTCATGCGTTGCCGCGAATGCGCCGATCAGATTCTTCGCCCGTTCGCGCCCGACCTTGTCGACTGGCAACGCATGCTCGCCGTCGCGCAGGATGCTTCGGCGACCGTTCTTCCGTTCGGTGCGCTTGTTCAGGAAATCGGGGCGGCTGCGGGCCTTGAGTTTCGCGAGCAGTTCATGGATCAGGCCACTGGCTGTGTCGCGCTCCACCCAGCGGGCCTTGCCGAGCGCCAATGCGCCGGCATAGCCTTCAAGAAACACCTTGCACAGCGCATTCGCATCGTCGCGCGAGGCGCGCAGGCTGTCGCCGGCCACCAGGATGCTCGTGAGGAAGCGCACCAGTTCCCACGTTACCGGCGCGAGGGCCGCTTCGTCGAAGTCGTTGAGATCGAAGTACGCGAGCCGGTTGTCACCCTTGTAGCTGCCGAAGTTCTCCAGATGGGCGTCGCCGCACAGCCATGCCGTCGGTGCCTTGCTGGTGAACAGCGCATCGGCCGGCAGGCGGTCGTAGAACAGGTGGCAGGTACCGCGCAGGAAGACAAACGGACTGGAGCGCAGCTTCTCGTACTTCATCGCCAGGCGCTCGGGGTCGCGACCGGCGTTGAAGTTGCGGATGGTTTTGACGACATTCGCCATGGCGTTGCTTCTCCCGTTGGTGAGCGGCAGATTCTCGTTCAACGCGCGCAGCGCAGTGTCGTATCGTTGCGGGTGCATCGACTCCTGGCTCCTCCGCCCGACATGCCTTCCGCAATGCCTTCCGACAGTGCCACGCGCGCCCTCACCGTCCCCATGGACAGCGTGGCCGTCGCCGACCTGCCACGCAGCGCGAGTTCCCCGTTCTTCGAGCGCCTTCGCACCGCTGCCGCACAGGTCAACCTGCGTGCGCCCGACCCACGGCAGGCGGCGCGCTGGCACTCGCACACCATTGGCGGTGTCCGGCGGCGCCTTGCGCAACCCCTGACCTTCACGCCCTATGCGGCCGTTCAGCCATGCTCGGCGCGCTGCGGCTTCTGCTCGGAAAATCTTCGCAAGACCTATGGCGGTGTGCCGGCCTCCCGGCTGCGGCCCGACGGCACGTACTTCGACGGTCTTGCCCGTGCGCTTCGGGCCTTGCGCGGCGTGCCGCTCTCGTGGTCGCTCTCGGGCCTGGAGACCAGCGACGACGCCGGCTGGATGCTGCAACTGCTGGCCACGCTGGCCGCGGCCGAAGCAAGCGACGGCCCGCGCGTCGAAGACCGCGTGCTGTACACCAACGGTGCCGGCTTTGCCAAGGCAGGCGGCGCCACTCTGACGCGTGCGCTGCAAGACTTCGGACTGAGCTGGCTCGAACTGTCCCGCCACCACCACGAAGGTGCAACCAACCAGGCCATCATGCGTTTCAGGCCCGGTCTGGAAATCAGCGATCAGGCGGTGTTCGAACGCACCGCGCGGCAACTGGCCGATACGATGCCGTTGCGCCTGGTGTGCATTCTTCAGCGCAGCGGCGTCGCACAGCCACGGGACGTTTCGGCCTACCTCTCGTGGGCGCAGCAGCACTGCGGCGCCGGCACCGTCGTCTTCCGTGAGTTCTCCCGGCTCGACGGCAACTACCGGGACAACGCCACGGCGCGCTACCTGCACGCCCAGCGGGTGCCAATGGACGCGCTGTTGACAGCCTGCCTCGACGACGCCGCCGTCTCGCGCGGATGGACTGTCGAGAGCCTGACCGAGGGCTACTACTTCTGGAACCTGCGCCTGCGCACCGCGAATGGCCTGTCCGTGATCTTCGAGAGTTCCGACTACGGCGCCATGCACGCGCGCCATGCGACCGAAGACATCTACAAGCTGGTCTACTTTCCCGATGGACGGCTGTGCGCCGGCTGGGAGCCCGGGCGCGACGTGCTGCTCGACACCCGTTCGATGCAGGAGCATGCCGATGCCTAGCCACAGCTGGCTGATGCTCGACCACGAGTCGCCGCTCCACCGCCTGCCCGACGACCTGCGTGCGCGCGACCCGCTGGGCGCGCGCGACTGCGGATGGGTCGAGCAGATGACGCCGTTCGTGCGCCAGTTCTCGCAGCGCGGCGACACGGTCTTCGATCCCTTCGCGGGCTTTGGCACGACCTTGCTTGCGACGCGCCTGGAAAACCGGCTGGCGGCAGGCTGCGAAATCGACGCGGACCGCATCCAGCTCATACGCGAACGGCTGACGCGCCACGGCATCGGCGACAGTGACATCACCCTGCTGCACGGCTCATGCGACACGCTCGACACCACCGCGCTGCTGCCCTTCGAGCTTTGCCTTACCAACGTGCCCTATTTCGGATGCCAGTGGTCGGGCGCCTCCACGGCTTCGCAGCTCTACGACAGCCGCAGCTATGCGCAGCACCTGGAGGGCCTGCGCAACGTGTTCCACGCCGTTCGCACGCGCTTGCGCGAAGGCGGCCATTGCATTGCGATGGTGCAGAACATTCGCCTCGGCGATCGCGTGCTGCCCCTGGCCTTCGACCTCGCGCGCATCCTCGGTGCGCTCTTCACCATGGAAGAAGAGCGTGTGCTGATCTATCCGCATGAGAGCGAAGCGACTGCCGTCAGCGAAGCTTTCCCAGCGCGCACGGATCGCCGCCACGAATACGCGCTGGTGTTTCGCAAGCAGCGCGCGCGCATCGACCTGCAGGGCACAGCCCGGTTGCTCGACGCCCTCCGCGCACAGGGCCATGTCTTCACCCTGATCGGCAGCTTCGCGCGATGGCTGCACGACCCGCAAGGCACACCGCCGGCCGATGCGGACATTCGCGTCGACCCCGATCCACAGCGCCTGGATGCGCTGTTGCATGAACTGCGCAACCAGGGCTTCGCGCTGACGAGCTGGGACGAACCCGTCGCCCTTCCCCTTCATTTCGAGAGCTACCGCGGGCGCTATTACTTCCGCGCGGAAAGAATCGACAGCGACGGCGCCATGGTGAGGCTGGACATCGGCTACGAAGAGTAAGAGCAGGCCGACAAGCTCAGAGCAGCCCGCTCATCTTCTCCGCCGCCGCCTTCAGCGCATCGATGCGCTTCACTGCATCGTCCATCGACATGCGCGCGGTCGGCGCATGCACCGCGAGCGCGGCGCGCACCGCGCCCGCCGCATCGCACACCGGCACGGCCACGGCCACCAACCCGGCGATGAACTCTTCGCGGTCGCACGAGTAACCACTCTTCGCAACCGCCTCGCACTCGGTGCGCAGCGCAGCGGCCTTGGTGATGGTGTTGGCCGTCATGCGTTCCAGCGGCAGCTTGTCGATGAGCGCATCGCGTTCCTTCTTCGGCATCTGCGCGAGAAACAACTTGCCGCTGGCGGTGCAGTGCAGCGGCACGTGCGAGCCCACGTCGAGCGTCAGCCGCAGCGGCCATTGCGCTTCGACGCGGTCGAGGTAGAGCACCTGCGCGCCGTCGAGCGTGGTGAGGTTGCAGGTTTCGCCCACCTGGCGCACCAGTTCCGACAGCACCTCGTGCCGCAGCCCGCGCACCACGCCGTGGTTCAGCGTGTCGAAGGCGAGCTTGCGCAGCGCGGGGCCGACACTGAAGGAGCGCTCGTCCACGTCGCGCGCCAGGAAGCCCGTGGCCAGCAACTGGGTGCAGATGCGGTGCGCGGTGCCCTTGGGCAGGCCGAGCTGCGCGGCCAGTTCAGCGAGCGTGAGCGCGCGGCCTTCGTTGGCCAGCAGCGCCAGCAGGCGCAGGCTGCGCTCGGCCGACGAACCGGAGCCGGAAGCGGACTCCGCCTCCTCCGGAGAAATCACTGCGGGGATCACTGCGGCGGGCGTGCGCGCGGAACGGGGCATGCGGGTAAACCTTAAAAATGGAACATTGCGTTCCGAAAATCATTAGCCTAGGATGCGGCCGAGCGAAGCGATTGTTCCACTCCCGGACCCCACAGGCCCCTACAGGACCCCTTCATGCCTGAAGAAGAGTTCGACTACATCGTCGTCGGCGCCGGCTCGGCCGGCTGCGTGCTGGCCGGCCGGCTGAGCGAAGACCCGGCCGCGCGCGTGCTGCTGCTCGAAGCAGGGCCCGCCGACCGCTCGCTGTGGATCCACCTGCCCATCGGCTACGGCAAGACGATGTGGAGCCCCACCTACAACTGGCGCTTCGAGACCGACCCAGACCCGAACATGAACGGCCGGCGCATCTACTGGCCGCGCGGCAAGACGCTGGGCGGATCGAGCGCGATCAACGGGCTGATCTACATCCGCGGCCAGCGCGAGGACTACGACCACTGGGCCGCACTGGGCAACGCCGGCTGGGGCTACGACGACGTGCTGCCCTACTTCATCAAATCAGAAGGCAACCGGCGCGGCGGCGACGCCTTCCACGGCGGCAACGGCCCGCTGAGGGTTTCGGACATCGCCGCGAAGCACGAGCTGATCGAGGCCTTCATCGACGGCGCCGGGCAGACAGGCGTGCCGCGCACCGACGACTTCAACGGCGCCGCGCAGGAAGGCGCGGGCTACTACCAGCTGACCACGCACAGGGGCTGGCGCTGCAGCACGGCCAAGGCCTACCTGACGCCGGCCGTGAAGCGCCGCCCCAACCTGCGCATCGAGACCGAGGCGATGGCGCAGAAGCTGGTGTTCGATGGCCAGCGCGCCGCCGGTGTCACGTACCGGCAAGGCGGCGAGCTGAAGACCGCGCGCTGCCGCGCCGAGGTGCTGCTGTCGGCCGGCTCGATCCAGTCGCCGCAGCTGCTGCAGCTCTCGGGCATCGGGCCGCGCGCGCTGCTCGATCGTTTCGGCATCCCGGTGATGCACGAGCTGCCCGGCGTCGGCGAGAACCTGCAGGACCATCTTCAGATTCGCCTGGGCTACGAATGCACCAAGCCCATCACCACCAACGACCAGCTCAACTCCTGGTTCGGCCAGATGGGCATGGGGCTGGAATGGCTGCTTCACCGCACCGGCCCGCTGGCGGTGGGCATCAACCAGGGCGGCTGCTTCATGCGTGCGCTGAAGGATGAAAGCGGCAACCCGATGGCAGCCACGCCCGACATCCAGTTCCACGTGGCCACGCTCTCGGCCGACATGGCGGGCGGCAAGGTGCATCCGTACTCGGGCTTCACGATGTCGGTGTGCCAGCTGCGGCCCGAGTCGCGCGGCCACGTGCGCATCCGCTCGCTCGACGCGGCCGAACCCCCGGAGATGCAGCCGAACTATCTCGCCACCGAGCTCGACCGCGCGACCACCGTGGCCGGCGTGAAGGCCGCGCGCGCGATTGCCGATTCACCCGCAATGCGCCCCTACGTGAAGCGTGAGGTGAAGCCCGGCCCCGATGCCGCGAGCGACGCCGACCTGCTGGAGTTTTGCCGCAACAACGGCGCCACCATCTTCCATCCCACCGGCACCTGCCGCATGGGCAGCGATGCGCTCGCCGTGGTCGATGCGCGCCTGCGCGTGCACGGCGTGGCGGGCCTGCGCGTGATCGACTGTTCGGCGATGCCGACGCTGGTGTCGGGCAACACCAACGCACCCGCCGTGATGATGGCTGAGAAAGCCGTCGACCTGATCAGAGAGGACGCGAGAGCGGCAGCAGCCGCGCACTGAGTTTTTTGTTTTTTGCAAACCCAAGGCCCGCAGAGGCCGCCACGACAACCTCATCGGAGACAACGACATGAGCGCAAGCGACGAGAAAGCGATTCGCAGGGTGGTGGTCTCGGCCCTGGTGGGCGCCACCATCGAGTGGTATGACTTCTTCCTGTACGGCGTGGTGGCCGGCATCGTGTTCAACAAGCTCTACTTTCCGGGCAGCGACCCGGTGGTGTCGACCTTGCTGGCGTACACGACCTTCGCGGTGGGCTTCGTCACGCGGCCGCTGGGCGGCGTGATCTTCGGCCACTTCGGCGACAAGATCGGCCGCAAGAGCATGCTCATCATCACGCTGATGATCATGGGCGTGGCCACCTTCCTCATAGGGCTGGTGCCCACCTATGCGCAGATCGGCATCGCGGCGCCGCTGCTGCTCTTGCTGCTTCGCGTGGCGCAGGGCATCGGCCTGGGCGGCGAATGGGGCGGCGCGGTGCTGATGGCATACGAATACGCGCCGAAGGAAAAGCGCGGCTTCTATGCCTCGCTGCCGCAGATCGGGCTGGCCATCGGCCTGTGCCTGGCCTCCGGCGTGGTGGCGCTGCTGTCGTCGCTGCTCACCGACGAGCAGTTCCTGGCCTGGGGCTGGCGCATCGCCTTTCTCATCTCCGGCGCGATGGTGATGGTGGGCATGTACATCCGCCTGCACGTGAAGGAAACGCCCGAGTTCGCGGCCGTGAAGGCGCGCAACGCCGAGCTGCGCATTCCGTTCATGGACATGATCCGGCGCTACCCGGGCAATGTTCTGAAGGGCATGGGCGCGCGCTACATCGACGGCGTGTTCTTCAACATCTTCGGCGTGTTCTCCATCAACTACCTCACGACCACCATCAAGATCAGCCGCACCGAAGCGCTGCTGGGCGTGATGGCCGCTGCTGTGGTGATGTGCTTTGCCATTCCCTTCTTCGGGCGCATGTCTGACCGGCTGGGGCGGCCGCGGGTGTACATGTGGGGTTCGCTCATTACTGCGGTGTCGGCGTTCCCGGGCTTCTGGCTCATGACGCACAGCGGCGGCAACGTGATGCTGATCTGGCTGTCGATCATCGTGCCCTTCGGCATCCTGTATGCATCTGTGTACGGGCCCGAGGCTGCTTTGTTCTGCGACCTGTTCGATGCGAAGGTGCGCTACACGGGCATCAGCTTCGTCTACCAGTTCTCGGGCATCTTCGCCTCGGGCATCACGCCGATCATCGCGACCGCGCTGCTCAAGTCTGGCGGCGGCGAGCCGTGGCAGATCTGCCTGTACGTGCTGTTCGCAGGCGTGGTGTCGGCGGTGTGCGCGTGGATGATCGGGCGGTCTGCCTCGCCGGCCGATGCGCCGGTGGCGGTGGCCTCGCGCTGACGGCGAGGGCCGGCCGGCCCCGGCTGCTCCTTCCCTACGGGCTCCTGTCCATGCCGAGCGCACGCATCACGGCCGCCGTGCGCGTCTCGACGCCCAGCTTCACGTACACATGCTCCAGGTGCTTGTGCACGGTGCGTGGGCTTATCTCCAGCAAGGCGGCGATCTCGGCATCGGTCTTTCCGCGCGAGAGCCAGTGCATGACGTCGCCCTCGCGGGGCGTGAGGCCGGCAGGCGGTGCTTCGGGCAACGGCGCCTCGGCGCGGCAGGCCAGCCGGTACAGGAAGGCAACCGCCACCGCGTGCTCCAACCCCGCGCGCCGGTAGTAGTCGGCCTGCAGCGCAGCGCGGCGGAATTCGCGCCGGCCCGGCGACTTTGTTGCGATGCGGTGGGTTGCGCGCAAGCCATCGTTGCCGGCGCCGTGATGCCGCACGGGCGAATGCCCGGACTCCAGTTGCGCCAGCAGGCGAAGTGCGCTCGCGCGATTGTTGCGCGTCAGGTTCGTCATGGCATGCCCCTTTCACGGTGCATACGCATTGCTGCGTATGGCGCCTGCACGCATCGAGACGCAGGATGCTTGCAGGCCCTTTGCCGCGAACAGTATAGGCAGGCGGGGGGCGCGCGGGCCGCCCACCGGCGAAGGAGATACACATGGCTATCGACGAAACACGGCTTAACGCGTTCATGGGTAACTTCGTCCACGACATCGGCGCCGTGATGCACGCGGCAACCATCGTCGTCGGCGACCAGCTCGGCCTGTACAAGGCGCTGGCCGAAGGCCCCTCCACCGCGGAGGCACTGGCCCGCCGCACCGAGACCGATCCGCGCTACCTGCGCGAATGGCTCTCGGCCCAGGCCGCCAGCGGCTACGTCGAGTACGACCCCAAAGGCGAGCTGTTCTCGCTGACCGAGGAACAGGCCTTCGCGCTCGCCGAGGAAGGCAGCCCGGCCTTCGTGCCCGGCGCCTTCCAGATCGCGGTGGCGCAGTTCAAGATCATTCCCAAGATGGTCCAGGCCATGCGCACGGGCCTGGGCATCGGCTGGCACGAGCACGATGCGGCCCTCTTCCATGGCACCGAGCGCTTCTTCCGGCCCGGCTACGCGGCCAACCTGGTGAGCCAGTGGATCCCGGCGCTCGAAGGCATCGAGCCCCTGCTGAAGCGCGGCGCGCGCGTGGCGGACGTGGGCTGCGGGCACGGTGCATCGACGCTGCTGATGGCGCAGGCCTATCCCGAGTCCAGCTTCGTCGGCTTCGACTATCACGCGCCTTCGATCGAACGTGCCCGCGAAACGGCACGCAAGGCCGGTGTCGACGATGAAAAGCGCCTGCGCTTCCAGGTCGCGAGCGCCAAGGATTTCCCCGGAGAAAACTACGACCTCGTCGCGGTCTTCGACTGCCTGCACGACATGGGCGACCCCGTCGGCGCGGCGGCGCACGTGCGGCGCAGCCTGAAGCCGCAGGGCACCTGGATGATCGTCGAGCCCTTTGCCAACGACCGGCTGGAGGACAACATCAACCCCGTAGGGCGCGTGTTCTATTCGGCCTCGAGCTTCATCTGCACGCCGGCCTCGCGCTCGCAGGAAGTGGGCCTCTGCCTGGGTGCGCAGGCCGGCGAAGCGCGCCTTCGCGAGGTGGTCACGCAAGGCGGCTTCTCGCACTTCCGCCGCGCCAGCGAGACCCCGTTCAACCTGATCTTCGAAGCACGTCCGTAAGGACATTCCAGGAGCCACCATGTCACGCCAATACATCGACTGCCGCGAGTATCCGAGCACGACGAACTGCAGCGTCGCGCTATCTGCCGACTCCGAGAGCGAACTGCTCGATGCTGCCGTGCAGCACGCCGTGGCCGTCCACGGCCATGCCGACACGCCGGAATTGCGCACGCAGCTGGCAAGCCTGTTCAAGACCGGCACGCCGCCGCTGCAGGCGCCCGCGCAGAAGGTGCCCGCCTGACGATCCTGCACGGCGATGAATACCTTCGGGTGCTTTCGATGAGCGCCCGTCGATGAAATCCGGGTAACCCGGTTGAGCGTTGCCCTGCCCGCCAAGCGCACTTTCCGAAGTCGCGCTATGGTTCGCGCTGCCACCCACGGCGAACCAGAAAAAAGGCGGGGCCCATGATCGATCTCAACATCAACGGCCAGTCCGTTGCCCTCAACGCGCCCGAGGACATGCCCCTGCTCTGGGCATTGCGCGACATCGTCGGCCTGACCGGCACCAAGTTCGGCTGCGGCATCGCGCAGTGCGGCGCCTGCACCGTGCACCTCGACGGCCAGCCCGTGCGCTCATGCGTGCTGCCGGTCGGCTCCATCGGCAAGAAAGCCGTCACCACCATCGAAGCCGTCTCGCAGACCCCTGCGGGCAAGAGCATCCAGAAGGCCTGGCTCGATGTCGACGTGGTGCAGTGCGGCTACTGCCAGTCCGGCCAGATCATGTCGGCAGCAGCGCTGATACAGCGCACGCCCAACCCGAGCGACGCCGACATCGACCTGGCCATGTCGGGCAACGTCTGTCGATGCTGTACCTACTCGCGCATTCGTGCGGCCATCAAGCAGGCCGCCACCGGCAAGGCCGAAGTGCTGCAGTCGGTGGTCGCGATGCCGGCAAGGAGCGCATCGTGAAGGCCGCCGGCATCGGTGGCATCAGCAGGCGCGCCGCCCTGCAGGCCGGCGGCCTTGCGCTGGCTTTCACCTGGGTCGGAGGCAGCAAGGCCTTCGCCGCGATCAGCCCCAGGCAGCAGCCGGCCGACGCGGCCGCCGCGCTCGCCGACGGCAACCCGGCATTCGCGCCGAATGCCTTCATCCGCATCGATGCCGACGGCGGCGTGCGCCTCGTGATGCCGATGGCCGAGATGGGCCAGGCGATCTACACCGGCTCGGCGATGCTGCTGGCCGAGGAACTGGGCGTCGAGCTCGACCAGGTGCGCGTGGAGCATTCGCCGCCGAACGAAGCGCTCTACGGCATGCCGCTGCTCGGCGGGCAGATCACCGGCGGCTCGACCAGCACGCGCGGCACCTATGGCGTGCTGCGCGAAGCTGGCGCCGTGGCGCGCACGCTGCTGGTGAGCGCCGCCGCCGCGCAGTGGAAGGTCGACGCTGCGAGCTGCACGGTCGCGCGCGGCGTGGTGAGCCATGCGGCATCCAGCCGGCAGCTCGGCTTCGGCGCGCTTGCCAGCGCCGCCGCCAAGCTGCCGATGCCGGAAAAGGTGACGCTGAAGGAGCCGAAGGATTTCAAGCTGATCGGCCAGCCGCTGCGGCGAGTCGACTCGGCCGGCAAGGTCAACGGCACCACCCAATTCGGCATCGACGTGCGCCTGCCGGGCATGAAGGTGGCGACGGTCAAGGCCTCTCCCACGCTCGGCGGCGTGCTGGCCTCTGTGGACGACAAGGCGGCACGGGCGATTCCCGGCGTGATCGACGTGCTGCGCATCAAGGACGCGGTCGCCGTGGTGGGCGAGCATTTCTGGGCCGCGAAGCGGGGCCTCGATGCATTGAAGATCCAGTGGACGCCGGGGCAGAACGCCACGCTCACCACGCAGCAGTTGCGTGCGGCGCTGGCCAACGCGCTGGCAAAAGACAAGGCCATCATCGGCAAGGAAGCCGGCAAGCGGCCCGAGGGCACGCTGGTGCAGGCCACCTACGACCTTCCGATGCTGGCCCACGCGACCATGGAGCCGCTCAACACCACGGTGCACGTGCGGCCCGACCAGTGCGAGATCTGGGTCGGCACGCAGGTGCCCACGCGCTGCGTGACCGCCGCGGCCAAGATCACCGGCCTGGCCGAAGACAAGGTCGTGGTGCACAACCAGTACCTGGGCGGCGGCTTCGGCCGACGGCTGGAGACCGATTCGGTCGAGCAGGCCGTGGCCTTCGCCAAGCAGGTGCCCTACCCGCTCAAGGTGGTGTGGACGCGCGAGGAAGACATCCGCCACGACATCGTGCGGCCGATGTACCACGACGACATCTCGGCCGTGGTCGATGGCGAGGGCCAGATCCTCTGGTTCGGCGACCGCATCTCGGGCGGCACGGTGCTGGGCCGCTGGGCTCCCGCCTTCATGGGCAAGGACGGCATGGACGGCGACCTGATCGAATGCGTGGCCGAGCCCTGCTACGACCTGCCGAACCTCAAGGTCGAATGGGTACGGCACGACATGCCGGCCGGCCTGAACGTCGGCTGGTGGCGCGGCGTGGGGCCGACGCACAACCTCTTCGTCATGGAAAGCTTCATCGACGAGCTGGCGCACCGCGCGAAGAAAGACCCGGTGGCCTACCGGCGCGCCATGCTGAAGAAGAACCCGCGCACGCTCGCGGTGCTCGACCTGGCGGCAAGCAAGATCGGCTGGGGCCAGGGCACGTTGCCGGCGCGCGTCGGGCGCGGCGTGGCCGTGGGCGATGCCTTCGGCAGCCGCGTGTGCGCCATCGTCGAGGCCGAGGTCACGCCGCAGGGCGAAGTGCGCATGCGGCGCGCGGTGGTCGGGCTCGACTGCGGCATTGCGGTGAACGCGAGCTCCATCGAGGCGCAGATCCAGGGCGGGCTGCTGTTCGGGCTGAGCTCGGCGCTGTTCAGCGAGATCACGGTGCGCGACGGCGCCATCGAGCAGAGCAACTTCCACGACTACCGGATGCTGCGCATCAACGAGGCACCGCCGATAGAGGTGCACACCGTCAAGAGCGGCGAGGCCCCCGGCGGGCTCGGCGAAGTCGGCACCGCCATTGCCGCACCGGCGCTGGCCAACGCGATCTTCGCGGCAACGGGCGTGCGCCTGCGCGAGCTGCCGGTGAACCGCGCGCTGCTGGCGCAGGACAAGGAGGCGCTGAAGAAAAAGATCGCCAGTGCAGGGCTTGGCGAAAGGAGCGCAGCATGAAGCGGCTTCTCAAACTTCTGGTGGCGGTGTTCGTCGTTGGGGCGGCGCTGTATTTCTTTTTGAACCGCACCGACAAGTCCGAGGGCGAGGCGCCGGTGCTGGCCGGCGCGCCCAGCGACGCGGCGCTGCTCGTGCGCGGCGAATACCTCACCAAGGCCGCCGACTGCATCGCTTGCCACACGGTGCCCGGCGGCAAGGGGCAGCCCTTTGCAGGCGGCCTGCCCTTCGTGCTGCCCTTCGGCACGATCTACTCGTCGAACATCACCGCCGACCCGGAGACGGGCATCGGCAAATGGAGCGACGATGACTTCGTGCGCGCGCTGCACGACGGTGTGCGCGCGGACGGAAAGCGCCTGTACCCGGCGTTCCCGTACACCTCGTACACCACGCTGAGCCGCAACGACGTGCTCGCGATCAAGGCCTACATCTTCAGCCTGCCCAAGGTGAACCAGCCGAACAAGGAGGCCGACCTGGGCTTCCCGTTCAACCAGCGCTGGGCCATGGGCTTCTGGAACGCGGCCTTCTTCAAGAGCAGCCGCTTCGAGGCCGACGCGTCGAAACCGCTTGCGTGGAACCAGGGCAAGTACCTCGCCACGGCGCTGGGCCACTGCGCTGAATGCCACACGCCACGCAACTTCGCCTTCGCGATGGATGCGGGTAATAACCTCGCGGGCGAATCGATCCAGGGCTGGCGCGCCTACAACATCACGTCGGATGCGAAGAACGGCATCGGCGCGTGGAGCGATGCAGAGATTGCCTCGTACCTGACGACCGGGCACGCCGATGGCCGCGGCTCGGCCTCTGGCCCCATGGGCGAGGCTGTGGAGCACAGCCTGCAGTACCTGAAGCCGGAGGACGCCTCGGCGCTGGTGAGCTATCTGCGCACGGTGCCCGCAAAGGCCGGCAAAGACCCGATCGAGGTCGATGCGAAGGCGCCATGGGCCGTGGCCGCGAGCGCGGCGGCGCCTGCCGCCAACACGGCCGAAGGCCACGAGCAAGGCCTGAGGCTCTTCGCGGCGGCATGCGCGAGCTGCCACCAGTGGAACGGACAAGGCCAGCAGACCGCCAACGCGTCGCTGCTCGGAACGCGCGGCGTGAACGACCCCGACGGCTCCAACGTCACGCAGATGATCCTGCAGGGCGTGCGGATGCACGTGCACGACAGGGAGGTCTACATGCCGGCGTTCGGCAAGGCCTACACCGATACCGAAGTTGCGGCGCTCGCCAACTACGTTATCGCGCAGTTCGGCAACAAGCAGGGCACGGTGACGCCGGAATTCGTTGCAAAGCAGCGCACGCGCTAGCTGGATGGGGCGCAGCGCCGCATCTAAACTGAGTTCATGAAAAAGACCGGGGAAGTTCAACGCTGCCTGCAGCCCGTGGTGGAGCTCCGGAAGGAAGCGGCGGCGTACGCGTATTCCGTTCGCGCGCCGCGGTCCAAGGGCGTGATACCGCCCAGTTCGTACCGCGACGGCGGCTTCGCCACGCTTGCCGACTGCCTGAGCGACGTGGCGCGGGCGCTCGGTGGAGACTTCTCACGCATCTACGTGCGGCTCGACGGCCTTTGCGTCGGGGAGCGCGACATCGCGGAATTGCGCCTGGAGCCGGAGAAGGTCGCGGCCGCTTTGAAGGCGGCCTGCGAAATCAACCTGGAGCAGTTGTCTGCACCCGGCGGAGACTGATCGCAATCACAAGACCCGCCGCCGCAGCACCTGCGCCGATGAGGAAGACGCCGCTGTAACCCGCCCGGTCGGCCAGAAGCCCGGCCACGGGACCCGTCAGGCCGTAGGCGATGTCCTGGAATGCCGAGAACCCGCCCAGCGCTGTGCCGCGCAGATGCGGCTCCACAAGGCGCACGACTTCGCGCCCCATGGCCGGAAAGATCATCGAGCAGCCGAGCCCTGTGAGAAACGCGCCGACAAGGGCAAGCACCGGATCGGTCGCACTCCAGATCAGGACCTGACCGAGCGTCTCGACGGCGAGCGATCCGATCGCCACGGGCAGGCCGCCCACGCGGTCCGGCAGATGGCCGAAGAGCACGCGGACCAGAACGAATCCGCTGCCGAAGGCTGTCAGGCCCAGCCCAGCATAGCGCCAGTGCTGATCCAGAAAATGGAGCGTGAAGAACGCCCCGATCGCGGCGAAGCCGATGCCCTGGAGGCAGACGATGGAACCATGCGGCCAGATCCTGCCGATCACGCGCCAGAACGGCGGGCGCTCTGTGCCAGGGTGCGCGGCAACGCCTGCGATGCGCCAGACGGTCAGCAGCCCGAGGCAGGGCAGGATCGCACTGACGCCCATCGCGCCGGCAAATCCGAACCGGTCGAGCAATGCCAGGCCGATGGGCCCGCCAACTGCCAGAGCGCCGTAGATGGCGGCGCCAACCAATGCCAGCACCTGCCCCGAACGGGCGGGGCCGACGAGGCCGATGCCCCAGCCGATCACGCCGACCGCAACAAGGCTCTCGCCAAGCCCGATGAGCAGCCGGCCGGCGATGAGGACAAGAAAGGCCGTCCACGGCGCCAGGAACGACAGCCCCGCAATCAGCGAGACCACCGCCCCGCCCACATAGAAAGCCAGCCCGCGCGCCACCGCGACCTTGGCCCCGCGACGGTCCGAAAGGCTGCCGGCATGCGCCCGGCTGACGACGGTGGCAAGAAAGGCGATGCCGACGCCGAGCCCGGCCCACACATTGCCGAGCCCCAGCCGCCCGGTCACGAAGATCGGCACGATGGGCAGGGACATGCCGACGCAAAGATAGGAAATGAAGAGGATGGCCGTCAGCAGCAGCAGGCGGCCCTGCGCCGGGTGACGTGTCGAAGATGTTGTCGACTGTGTCGATTGAGAAGTCATGGTGTTGTCCAGGCTGCTCCCTATCGATCGGAGCGCGCAAACGAACGCACTCCGACCGACGAGGATCGTTGAGTGCGTTGCTTGACGTCAGACGCTTACGGCCAGTGCGACTGGCACCGCGGACGCTGTGTCCGCGCTGGTGTTGTTGTCAGCCGAGCCGCATCGACAGCTCGACATCTCCGCCGAACGGCGTGGACATGTAGCCCGCTTCAGGCGAACGCACGTGCGCCAGGTACTCGGGGCTGTAGTCGGCGTTGTCGGCGACGATGAAAGCGCCCGGCCTGAGGCGGCTTTCGACCAGCTCCAGGATCTCGGGATAGAGGGCCTTGGCACCGTCGAGCAGCAGCAGGTCGATCGAATCCGGGAGGTTGGCGGCAAGCGTCTGCAGCGCGTCTCCCTCACGGATTTCGACCAGGTCGTCGAGGCCGCCGGCCGCCAGGTTCTGGCGAGCCCTCGCCACCTTGGACGGCTCGAACTCGGTGGTGATGAGGCGGCCGCCGCCGTTGTCCCGAAGGGCCGCGGCGAGGTGCAGGGTCGAGATGCCGAACGAGGTTCCGAACTCGACGACAGTTCGCGCGCCACTGTTGCGCGCCAGCATGTAGAGCAGCGCGCCCGTCTCGCGCGAGACGGGGAGCGGAACGTCCTTCAGCTTTGCGTAGAAGTCGAGGTAGTCGGTCTTGCTGCGCATCAGGCGCGTGCGCTCTTCGCTGGAGAGATCGGCAACTGCGGAGCTCATTGCAGGCGACGCGGCGGCGGCCTCTTCGAACAGGCGCTCCAGCAAGGGCTCGAGCGGTGTGGTGGTCAGGGTTGTCACAGGGGTCTTCGTGTTGGAGTGAACGAGCACTCATAATATGAAGGAACATTCACATTTCCTATTCGCGTTGCGAGCCCCACCGATGACCGAACGCCGAAACGCACCGATCTCCTCTAGAAGACAGCCCAAGCAGGCCCGCTCGACCGGGCTCGTCGCCACGATCCTCGAAGCCGCCCTTCAGGTTTTGGCGAAGGAAGGCGCAAACCGCTTCACCACTACGCGAGTGGCCGAGAGGGCCGGCGTCAGTGTCGGGTCGGTGTATCAGTACTTTCCGAACAAGGCGTCGATCCTCTTTCGCCTCCAGAGCGACGAATGGCGGCAGACGACGGAGATGCTGTGCGGCATCCTCGAAGACGCACAAAGGCCGCCGCTGGAGCGGCTGCGCATGCTGGTGCACGCCTTCATCCGCTCGGAGTGCGAAGAAGCCGGAATGCGCGTGGCGCTGAGCGACGCCGCCCCGCTCTACCGGGACGCACCCGAGGCGCATGAGGCCAGGGCCGCCGGAGACCGCACCGTGCAGGCCTTCATGCAAGAGGCCCTGCCCGATGCCTCCGAAGCCACGCGCGCGTTGGCCGGCGACCTGATCACGACGACGTTCAGCGCGGTGGGAAAGCAGTTCTCGGAAAGCCCGCGAACCGACGCGGAGATCGAAGCCTACGCAGACGCCATGGCCGACATGTTCTGCGCGTACCTCCAAAGCCTCGGGCACGGCCAGAAGAAACGCACCAGCCGTTCAGCGCGGCGTTGACATGACCTCCGCCAACGCGCCCACACGCCGCAGTGCATGGCGATGGGCGTCGTCCCAGCGGCCGGCGAGCCCCAGCCGGATGCAGTGGCGAAAGTGGTTCGTGGCGCTGAACATCGTGCCTGGAGCAATGACGATGCCCTCGGCAAGACAGGCCTGGAACAGCGCGAGCGAATCGGTGCCATGCGGCAGTTCGACCCACAGGATGAACCCGCCCGGAGGATCGGTGACGCGCGTGCCCTTCGGAAAGTGCTGTGCGATGAGCCCGCGCACTTCATCGACGCGCGCCGCGATGGTCGAGCGCATCTGGCGATAGTTGGCCTCGATGCCCGGCTGCATCAGCAGGTCGGCCATTGCGCGCTGCAGCATCGCTGACTGGCTGCCGCTGGTCACCTGCTTCATGCGCGCGACCTTCGTACCCCAGCGCCCGGCATCGACCCAGCCTAATCGCAGCCCGGGTGCGACCGTCTTGGAGAACGAGGAGCACAGCATCACGTGCCCCGTGGTGTCGAAGGAGCGCACGGCACGGCGCTGCTCGTCCTGCTCGGCAAGGTCGTTGTAGGTGACGTCCTCGATCAGCGGGATGCCACGCTCGGCAACCATCTGCGCGAGGCGGCGCCGGTCGGCCGGCGGCATGCTCGCGCCCATCGGATTGGAGAGCGTGGGTACGGCGAGCACGGCTTTCACCGGCTGCGTTTCGAAGGCCAGCTGCAGCGCGTCGAGCGAGAGCCCGGTGCGCGGATGCGTCGGAATTTCCAGCGCACGCAGGTGCAGGTCTTCGAGGATCTCCAGAAAGCTGAAGAGCGTTGGCGATTCGAGCGCGACCACGTCGCCGGGCTGCGTTACCGCGCGCAGGCAGAGCGTGATCGATTCGAGGCAGCTGTTCGTCACGACGATGTCGCGCGCGTCGAGCTGGCAGCCCATGCGCAGCGCATGGCGCGCAATCGCGCGGCGCAGGCTCTCATCGCCGGAGCCGACGATGTATTGGGTGAGCGTTGCGCGATGGCGCTGCATGGCGCGGCTGGTTGCGCGGCGCACGCGCTCTTCGGCAAACAGGTCGGCGCTCGGGCATGCGGCGCCGAAAGAGACGTAGCCCGGGTCGTGCGCGAGCTGCATCACGCGCGCTGCGAGCGAACTGACGTCCACTGCCATCGAGTCCGCAGGCGGGTTCGAGGTTTCTGGCTCGGGTGGCCTCGGCGGGCGGGCCGCGACGAAGTAGCCCGAGCGCGGCCGCGCCACGATCAGGCGCGAATCCTCCAGCATGCGGTAGGCCTGCACCACCGTGCCCAGCGACACGCTGTGATGCCGCGCCAGTTCGCGCACCGACGGAATGCGCTCGCCCCGCGCGAGCGTGCCGGCGCGGATCGGCATGGCGATCGATTCGGCGATCTGCAGGTACAGCACCTCGGCTTGGTCGTGCTCGGGCATGGCCGCATTCTGTACCGCGCCGAAGTGGCCCGACAGGTACAGATGACGGCCGCCGCGACTGGCACAGATGCGGCTGCGCCCGGTCTGTACCACTCCAGATGGCGAATGCCTGTGGCTGTGCGGCTCGACGCCCGATCTCTACTGTCGAGTCCATGAACACACTCACTCACACCCCATCGCCCGGAACACGCCACGGCGCATCCGCCCCGTCTCTCATGACGCTACCCATCGGCGAGGCACGCACGCTGCGCCACCGCGCCGGCGCACGCCTCGAAGTGACGAGCGGCCGCGTGTGGCTCACCGAACCCGGCGATCTCGACGACCACTTCGTCGCCAGCGGCGAATCGCTGCTGCTGCAGCACAACGGACCGGTCGTGGTGCAGAGCGATGGAGCAAGCGCCGCGGTGCTGCGCATCGTCACGTCGTCTTCCGCACGGAGGCTGCCATGGTCCCCCTGACCGATCTGGCGATCTTTGCCGGTGCGGTGGTTCTGCTGGCCATCACGCCGGGGCCCAACATGGTGTATCTGATCTCGCGGTCGATCTGCCAGGGCCGACAGGCCGGTTTTGTTTCGCTGCTCGGCGTGCTCGCCGGGTTCATCGCGCACATGATGGCGGCCGCGCTGGGCCTCTCGGCGTTGTTCGTGACCGTGCCGCTGGCGTATGAGCTGCTGAAGTGGGCGGGCGCTGTGTACCTGGCGTATTTGGCCTGGCAGGCTGTTCGGCCCGGCGCGCGCTCGCCGTTCCAGGGGCGGCAGCTGCCGCATGACTCGCCCCGCAAGCTCTTCGTCATGGGGTTGCTGACGAACCTGCTGAATCCGAAGGTCGCGTTCTTCTATCTCTCGCTGTTCCCGCAGTTCATTTCGCCGGAGCACGGCTCCTTGTTCGCGCAGAGCCTGATCCTCGGCGCCACGCAGATCGCGATCAGCTTTGTCGTGCTGCTGACCATGGCGATGTCTGCCTCCCGCATTGCCGGATGGTTCGAGCACAACCCGCATTGGCTGGCCGTGCAGCGCTATGCGATGGGCTCGGTGCTGGCCGGCCTGGCCGCACGTCTGGCGATCTCCCAAAGGCCGGGCACGTAGCTCGCCTCGCGAGCCGGACCTTTGTATCCGCCGCGAATCATTGGTTACTTTCAGACGCAGTTCAGGGTAGACCTGCGTCAGCCGGCGCTGCGCCTGTAGTGCCGTAGGCCTCAGTACGCAGCCTCGGGACGGGCCTGGTGCTCCCGTTCCTCGCCAATCACTCCCTCAGGGGGTACCCGCTTTCAGGCATATCGCCAGCGTGTACGCGTACTTACATTTTTGACTTGTAAATGGAAAACGACGGAACGCGCAGACGCAAGAGAGAGCGCACCTGCGCACGGGAGCCTGCCTGTCAGGTAACAACAAACGAACAAATTGAAGCCATGAACAAGATTTTTCGCACCCTCTGGAATCCAACGCTCGGCACTTGGGTAGCCGCTCCTGAAACATCTCGCGGCCACGCACGGTCAGCCAGACTGGGCGAACTGGGAGCCGTCGCCGTCGCGGTGCTGCTCCTGGGCGCCGGGCCGGCGATGGCGGCCGGCGGCGCTGGCGGCCAGCCCGTCGGCGACCCTTCGCTGCACGCCGGCGCGGGCGGCAGCAACGGCAGCGGTGGCAGCGGCGGGCTCAACGACACCACGGTGGGCGCGAACGGCGGAGCCGGCGGATCGTCGACCGATGCCGGCGTTACGGCGGGCTCCACGGCCAACATCGGCTCCTTTGCCGGCGCTACCGCAGGCACGGGCGGCGCGGCGGGCACGACCAGCAACGTCGTCAGCCCCGGCGTGCTGCAGGGCGACAACGGCGGCGCGGGCCAATCGCAGACCGGCGACGCCGCCAACGGCAACGGATACGGTGGCGGCGGTGGCGGCGGATTCCAGGGCTCGTCGATCGGCAGCGCCGTTACCTCCTCTTCCAACAGCTACACCGGCGGCACCGGGGGCGTGGGCGGCAACGGTTATTGGGCCGCCGGCGGCGGCGGCGCAGGCGGCTTCGGCTCCATCCTCATCGGGCCGACCGGCAACTACACGGCTTCCGGCAGTTCCACGGGCGGCGCGGGCGGCAATGGCGGCAATGCCTTCTCGCAAGCCGGCGGCGGCGGCAGTGGCGGCGGCGGGTTCTTCCTGAATGCCACGACGGCGGGGCTCACCTTCACCAACAGCGGCACGATCGCTGGCGGTGCGGGCGGCACCGGCGGGGCAGAACTGCTGCCGGCGCGCAGCAACGCATCGGGCGGCGGCGGCGGGGCCGGCGGCAACGGCATCACGCTCGCAGGCAGCGCGGTGTCGGTGACCAACACCGGCACGGTCACTGGTGGCGCAGGGGGTGCAGGCGGAGCCGGTGGCGGCGGCGCGGGCGGCACCGGTGCGCCGGGGGCCGGCGGCGACGGCGGCATCGGCCTGTGGGCCACGGGCGCCAGCGCAACGATCACCAACAGCGGCTCCATCACCGGCGGGGCCGGCAGCACCGGTGGCGCCAACAGCAACGGGGGCGCGAGCGGCGCCAACGGTGTGGGCGGCGTCGGCGTGATGGGCGCCAACCTCACCATTGCCAACAGCGGCAGCATCTCGGGCGGGCTGGCCGGCGACGGCCTCACCCGTGCGTCGGCCGTGGAATTCACCGGCGGCAGCAACAGCCTGACCCTGAACGCCGGCGCGGCGCTGACGGGCGCCGTTGCCATCGACAGTGGCGCCACCGCCAGCGTGATTGCCGGCGCCGACGGCCTGAGCATGAGCAATGCCCTGCTGCTGGGCGGCACGGGCACAATCAACACCAACGGCCACGACATGGGCTGGTCGGGCCCGATCTCGGGCGCCGGCGACCTGGTGAAGAGCGGCGCGGGCACCCTGACCCTGGCCGGCGCCAACATCTACACCGGCGCCACCAACGTCGCCGCCGGCACCTTGCGCGCCGGTGCGGCGAACGCACTCAGCAGCGCCAGCGCCTTCACGGTCGCATCGGGCGCCACGCTCGACCTGGCCGGCCGAAGCCAGACCATCGCGTCGATGGCCAACGGCGGCACCGTCTCGCTGGTGGGCACCGTGCCCGGAACCACCCTCACGGTGACCGGCCCGTGGGTGGGCAGCGGCGGCACGCTGCGCCTTGGCACGGCGCTGGGCGACAGCAGCAGCGCAAGCGACCGGCTGATCCTCAGCGGCAGCACCGCCATTGCCAGCGGCACGACCAACGTGCAGATCACCAACCTCGGAGGCCTGGGCGCGCTGACCAGCGGCAGCGGCATTGAAGTCGTCAGCGCGCTGAACGGGGCGACGACCACCGCACAGACCACGAAGAGCGCCTTCGCCCTGGCAGGCGGCCACGTCGATGCCGGCGCCTACGAGTACCGGCTGTACGCCGCCGACGCAAGTGGCGCGGGCGAGAACTGGTACTTGCGCTCCACTGCCACCGTCGTTCCACCGGCCAGCGGTGGCGGAAGCGGCGGCGTGACCGTGCCCACCTACCGCACCGAGGTGCCGCTCTACGCCGCGCTGCCCGAGCAGTTCCGCCAGTCCAACCTGGCGATGCTCGGCAACATGCACCAACGCGTTGGCGACGACGGCCCGACCGGCGCCAACACCGCCACGCCAGACCAGGGCTACCGCCAGGCCTGGGCCCGCATCATCAGCACCGACCGCACCATCAGCCAGAGCGGCACCGTCAGCCCCACCAGCAAGGGGCGCCTCACGGGCTTCCAGGCCGGCACCGACCTGTGGGCCGACGCCAACTGGCGCGCCGGCGTCTACGTCGGCCAGCTCGACGGCGACATGAGCGTGACCGGCTTCGCGCGCGGCATCGTGAACTACGCAGCCGGCTCCAACGACCTGCGCAGCCAGTACCTGGGCGCCTACGCCACCTGGAAGAACGACAGCGGCCTGTACGTCGACGGCGTGCTGCAGGCCGGGCGCCACCGCTACACCGTGTCGCCCACGCTGGGCTTCGGCAGCTCCGGCAAGGGCAGCAGCCTGCTGGCCTCCATCGAGGTGGGCCAGGCCTTTAACATCGCCCCGGGCTGGACCATCGAGCCCCAGTTGCAGTTGGTGCATCAGCGCGTGAACTTCGACGACGGCAGCATCACGGGCGCCCTGGTGCAACAAGACAGCCACAACGGCTGGCTGGCGCGCGCGGGCGTGCGGGTCAAGGGCGAGATCGCCACTTCCGCCGGCCTGCTGCAGCCCTATGTGCGGGCCAATGTCTACCGCAGCAGCAGCGGCACCGACGTCAGCCGCTTCATCGGCCCGGCCGCGTACACCGACATTGCCACACGCACAGGCGGCACGAGCACCGAGCTCGCGGTAGGCGCCACGCTGCAGCTGACGCAAAGCACGAGCGTGTATGCGGAACTGGGCAAGCTGTGGGACTCGGGCGGCGCGACGCGCACGAAGAGCGGAGTCAACGGCAGCGTGGGCGTGAAGATCCGCTGGTGAGGCGCGGCGTCAGTGCGATCCGTTGTCGCGGTCCGCACGGACCGTTTCGACGACTGACATCACCGCGTCGATCACCGCAGCCGGGTCGTCGAACTGGATGTCGTGCCCGGCGTTCGGCAACAGCCGGTGCGTGCTTCGCGAGGACCATGTCGCCATGTCCTCGTGCAGCTTCTCCCAGATGGCCTGCACCTGCTTGCCCTGCTCGGGCGTGATCTTCATTCCCCGGAGTTCCGCTTCGGTGTACGGTGCCATGGCGGTGAGCACCACCAGCGGCCGGTTGCCCAGATCGCGAAAGGCACCGGCCTCGGCGAGCGACGCATCGGTCGCATCGCTCTCCACCAGTTGCGTGACCATCGACTTCGGCGCAAAGGCGTGAACCGCCTGTGAATCGCGCGCCGTCTGGTTCGGTGCCTGCGGCAGCAGCGAGGGGGCCGCCGCGCGCAACAGGCCGGACCACGCAAGCCACACGGCGATGCGAGACCGCAACGACCGCGTCTCCGTCATGAAAGCCGCGACACGCGCGACCTGGCCCGGATGCGATGGGTCGACAAGAACCAGCCCCGCCACCTCGGCGCCGAAGTACTTCGTGAAGCTCGTCGCATAAAGACCGCCCAGCGACTGGCCGACCAGCAGGAAGGGGCCGTGCTCGCCCGCACGGGTCAGGGCCTCGTGAAGGTCTTGCGCCACCTGCCTGGCGCTATAGGGCGCATCCGAAGCGTCACTCCACATCAAGCCCGCGCGGCTGTACGAGCAAGCACGCGTGTGTGCCGCGATCTTCGACTGCACGGCCGACCAGCTCAACGAGCCGTCGACGCTCAGCCCCGCCTCGAACACGACAGTGGGCGAGCCGGAGCCCCGGCAATCCAGCTGGATTTTTCGCCCGCCGATGTCGACCATCTTCCCCGGTGCGGGAAAGTCGCGCGCCGCGCGGTAGCGGCCGACCTGCTCGTACACCACGCCCACGAGGACGACCAGCACGACGATTGCCGTGCTCCAGAGGACGATGCGCATCAGCAGACTTTTGAACGAGGGCTTCACTGATCCGGATAGTGCCACCGCCGCACCGGCCCCGGAACAAAGGCATTGGTGCGCGCGATGTACTCGCGGTATGCGGGGCGACGCTCGCCGATGTCGGCCTCGAGCATGCGCACGCCCGAGACCTTGAGCAGCAACCACGTCATGAGCAGCGGCGACACCACGCTCCACGCGCCGCTCCACCCTGCCCCGCCCATGGCCATCAGCCAGATGCCCCACCAGACGCAGGCCTCACCGAAGTAGTTAGGGTGCCGTGTGTAGCGCCACAGGCCGCGGTCCATTACCTGGCCCGCATTCTTCGGGTCGGCCCTGAAACGCGCCATCTGCGCATCGCCGATGGCCTCGAAGAAGATGCCGAACAGCGCCAGCGCCACGCCCGACACATCGAGCACGCCCAGCGGTCGTGCCGCCAACATGCCCGGCAGAAACGGCGCGGAGACGATCCACGCCAGCACCGCCTGCAGGGCGAACACGAGATACAGGCTCCTGAAGCCGAAGTTCGGCTGGTTGCGTGCGCGAATCGCCTGATAGCGCCGGTCCTCGCCATGGCCCCAGTTGCGCCAGGTGATGTACAGGCACAGCCGCACTGCCCACGCCGCGCCGAGCACGGCCATCCACAACCCGCGCACCGTCTGCACCGGCAGCAGCGCGAAATACACGAGGCCCGCGCCAACGATGAAGACCGGCCACATGCGATCGACAAGGCTCGCGTCGTGCCGCACGAGGCTCGCCACCCACGTCAGCAGCGCCAGCGATGCGGTCCATGCCAGGCCCGCCAGCGCTACCTCTGCCACGCCGCTCATGCCCTGCGCTCGAAAAGATAGTGGCTCACCCACCAGCGCTGCCCATGGTCGAAGCCGAACAGCTCCGCCACCGACATGAAGAACAGCCGCCAGCGCGTCCACCACACATTGGCCTCGGCGCCGTACGTGGCCTGGAACAACGGACGCAGCGCGTCACGACGCTCGTCCATGTTGCGCAGCCAGGCCTCGGCCGTGCGCTGGTAGTGGCTGCCTTCCCAACGCCAGCGGCGCAGCAGCCGCAAGTCGTCCTGGCAGTGCAGCGCCAGATCGTCGCTGGGCATCATGCCGCCGGAGAAAAAGTACTTGCTCATCCAGTCGCTCGGGTCGCGCACCTCGAAAGGGTACGGCGCCTCGCGATGGGCAAACACGTGCATGAAGAAGCGCCCTCCGGGCTTGAGCCAGCGCGCCACGTTGGCAAACGCCTGCGGCCAGTTGCGCAGGTGCTCGAACATTTCGACGGACACCACGCGGTCGAAGCGCTCGTCCGTGTCGAAGACGTTGATGTCGCGCGTCAGCACGCGCACATTGCCCAGCCCCCGCTGCGCCGCCTGCGTCTCGATGTACTCGCGCTGCGAATTCGAGTTAGACAGCGCCGTGATCCGGCTGCCCGGATAGCGCTCGGCCATCCACAGCGTGAGCGAACCCCAGCCACAGCCCAGCTCCAGCACGTCTTGCCCGTTACCCAGGCCGGCGCGCTCGCAGGTGGCGGCCAGCGCGGCGGACTCGGCATCTTCCAGCGTGCGGGTGCCCTCGGGCCAGTAGCAGCTGCTGTACTTGCGGTGATTGCCCAGCACCTCGGCGAAGAAGGCGGCGGGCACTTCGTAGTGCTGTTCGTTGGCCTTTTCGGGCAGCGGCGCCAGGTTTTCAGCGGCCATGCGGGCGACGAAGTCTTGCGTCAGATCGGCCACGGCCAGGGCGTTGCCGGCGTGCAGTTCGGCGAGCCGGTCTTTCAGCAGGCGGCGGATGCCCTGGCGGACGACGGTGTCAGGCACCAGGCCCTTTTCGACCCAGCGGATGGCGAATGCGATGTCCTGCGGCATGTGCGGTTTCCTCGTTTGGGGGCACTTCGGAGTGTGTGCCGTGGGTGCGTGTACGCGGCTGGACGGGTTTTGGATGAGGCTTTGCCAATTGTGGACGCCAGTACCAAGAACGGTCGTTTGAGATCAGGCTCCGCCCCCGCTTCAGGCTCGTCGCTGTTGTTCGATAGGGTGTGTGCGGACGGGTACTATCGGCGATCAGCAGTCCTTCGAAGCCGCGGGCAGAGTTCGGCCACGTGACCCTGGCATGCTTGCGCCCATGCGAATCAGCGACAACTTGAAGACTTGGGCCAAGCGAATCAAACGCGACGGCGTGACGCTTTGGTTTGCAGGCAAAAATCCTCGAACGCCTTGGTACGCGAAGGCGTTGGGTGTTTTTGTGGTTGCCTATGCGCTGAGTCCCATTGACCTGATTCCAGACTTTATCCCCGTGCTGGGCTACGTCGATGACGTTCTGCTACTTCCCGTCTTAATCTGGCTGACCATCAGGCTGCTGCCGCCTGAAGTCCTCGCGGAATGTCGCAGCCAAGCAGACGAGTGGATGCAGACGAAGGGCTCGAAGCCAAGCAGCAGGGCCGGCGCACTCCTCGTCGCGGTCCTGTGGCTGGCCGTGGGCGCAGCAGTATGGTTTTGGCTTAAACCGCATCTATACGTTCTTGAATGACGGCTTCGGAGAAAAACGTACGGCCGTGTTGGGCCCGTTGCAGTCACCGCGCCTCCCCGATGGCGGCCTCTCAAGATATCTTCCGTTGAGCTAATTCAGACAGATCAGGGCAGCAGTGACTAGCCCTTGAGGCTCTTGTTCGAATCTTCCAGATCGTAGGGGACGGCACACTCCGTCTTGACCATAGAGACACGCGCCGTATCCATTTGATGGAACACGTTGGAAGAAATTTTGGTTGGGTCAGGCCACTGCACAGTCATCGTTACCCGCCCCTCCCAACATCCAGTGATCCTTGACGGCGTTCTGGCGCATACCAGTTGTGGCGATTGGCCGGCCGTTGCCGCTCCTTCCTCCACTTGTAAACCACAGTTGAAGCGGTCTTTCATGAAATGGCCGTAGGCCTCGCGTGCAGATCCTCCTGCAAGCATCAATCGCTCTATTGACGCTGCGAACTTCACCTCGGCCTTAGGTCGCTCGATCATCAAAGATTGCAGCGAGACCCTTTGAGGCCACGGGCATATCACGTTGTAACCTTTGACTATCGATGTCTCCAATTGGTCGTAGATCTGCTCTGGGGACAGAGTAGACGTGGGCCAGCTTCCTATTAAAGATAGTTTTTGCTCTCTGCAATTCGCTTCATCAAATGACGGGCGTTGCACACAGACCATCTTTCTGGGCGAACCCCATCGCTCAGGTTCAAACCCCGGAACCTCGTCGCTGCCGATACCGCAAAGAAAATGCTGTTGCATCAACAAGGCGAGTGCCTCCGGCAAAGGTTTGCCTCGCAACTCCAAATCCCCGGAGAAGCGCTGCTTCATGATGCTTCGTTCAGCATCGAATTTTTCGTAGCCCGGTTGGCTCATTTGATCTTGAGCAATAGCCACTACAGGAAGGCTAAGGCCGGCAGCAAGACACCAAGAGAGTGGTACTGGTGCAAGTAAGCTCATGATCAAGTTTGAATGTCCGTACATGGACGCCCCCCAATATGCCAGGCAGTCAGTTGATGATGACTTGAAGGTTCGATTGCACCCGTACATTCGGACTTTCGCTGCGGCT
>NZ_FNOL01000032.1:0-65221 GCF_900106655.1 Variovorax sp. YR634 | reverse complement strand
CCAAGCTTGATGTAGAGCTGAACGGCTCGAATCCGATCTTCGTAGGAATACACGAACTACCTCCTGGTAGTCCAAGTTTTCGTCCGCACCCCCCTGCTGATCACGATTGCACTGGCGCTAACACTCCAGGATGGAAGGATGGTAGTTGGCCGCCATCCTGGCGGTGTCTATCGGTTGGTCTGCAAAGAGTGCCCCGATCTCAGTGGCACGGTCCACCGCCATCCTCGCAATCTCCAAGATCGAATCCCGTTTGATCTGTTCGGCATCCTTGGCCAGCAGCCTGGAATTTCTAAGGGCAATCGAACCTTGCCTCTCACCGAGGAAGTAGGCACCGATGATCGTGGCGATTGATCCAATGGCTTGAACCCAAGCCGCGAGCGTTTGGCTCTCCATACCGAACTCACTTTCTCTTGTTTTGCGGGGACTCGAGAATCAATGCTGCGATGAAGACAGCAATTTCACGCGACATCTTGCTCAGGACGCCACTTCCTTCCGCTCAGCGTGCTCGGCACACAGGAGAGTGAACTGCCGGAATTCGAAGCCTGCTTCGCCTTTCACATCGACGAGGGGGCATCGCGCCGCCGCTTCGAAGATGGGCCGCGACAACATCACAGCCCCACCTTCCGACGAAGCCAGGACCCAGGGTTCGAGCGAGTAGTCTTTGACGAGGAGAGAGACCGCTTGCATGCGCACGGTCGCGGCATGCGCTTTCCCTGGGGGTTTTTTGAACAGACGAGCGGCTGCAAACAGTGCGATGTCGAAGTTCTCATCACCATCCGGCTCTCGGCGAGCTTCGACCTCCTTGCTGAGTTCCATAAGGTCCTCCCCGGTGAATGTCTGCTTGTTGAAGCGCTCCAGCCATTCAGCCGAAATAGGCTCCCCCTCCACATCGGGCTCGACATTCAAGGCGCCGCCCTGAGTGCGAACAACAGCCTCGCTCTCGAACGACAGGGCGGAGAGCATCCCGGACCGCCATCGTCCTAGCGGGAGGTCCTGCACAAAGCGCGCTTCCATCGACGCACAAATGACCAACTGCGCGTCGGCCACCTGTTGCGCCAACTGCTTGAGTTCGACCGGGGGTACCTTGGCCCAACCTGAGCGCCTCGCCCATGGAGTGGCCAGAAGCATTTCCAGCTTCGCTCCAACCTCGGGATCTACGGGCGGTGAATCTGGATACTGGACGACTTCGCCGTCCAGTCGTGCAAGCCAGGTTGCCAGATCGTCAACATTGGAAAGAGGGATGCGCGGCGTCGTACGCACATGCTCCACAAGCAGATTGGGGGATTCAAGCTGCAAGACGCGTGCGACCGGAGCGAATAGGTACGAGGGCATTGTCTGGCTCTTCACCGCTGCATTCCAGTCAAGGTCTTTGAATCCGAGCTTCGCTTCCAACTCGGTGACAGAGAGGTTCAGCTTTACTCGAGCTGCCTCGGCCTGCGAGGCTCTGAACGGCGCTGGAGCAAAGCGCGCCGTGGAGCTCTCATGGCACGACTGGAGCCACATGTCATAGGGCATATCCAGCCGATCGCAAAATGCTGCATACCGCTTGCTCAAACTATCCCATTGGAACTGCGAAACCGGGCCCAGCTTGCCGAAGTAAGCCGTAATCGGCTGGTCGGGCAATTTCTCATCCTCGTGGGCAATGGCCCATGCACCGAGTACATCGCTCTCCCAGGCGTTGCCGACGAAACTGTCGAGCCAACCGCTGATGGGGCCTGCCAATAGGCGTCGCAAGCGCTCGGCGAAACGCGGGATCTCATCGACAGGGACGGTGGTTGGCTGACCATCCGGACCAACGGCGACCATGAGGACATGCCAGTGAGGTGATGGGTCGCCTAGTGAGATGAGTTCGATGTGGGTTGCGTCAGTCCGCAAGCGCAGCAAGGGCCTATCACCAGCCTCAAATTGGTCGCGAATTCGATCACACACATCGTCTGCCGCCTCGCTCAGTTTCGTGTGCAGGCGGCGCTTCGCGCCGACCGACGGCGCGTCGCTGAACCAGGCCGCTACATCCCAACGTAGGGCATGCGCAAGATGAGCGGGGATGTGGGTGCCCCGCATCCGAGTGATTGCGTTCAAGGCATGCGTATGCTGGATGTCGATGCCCAAGGGCTTCAGCCTCAGCTTCAACTCTTTTGCGGCGACCTTGGGATTTTCAGGCAGCCCGGCGCAGGCAATTTTGGCCTGTTCAGCTGTCAGTTCGTGCGAGCGCACGGACAGAAACTCAACGAGCAAAGGGACTTGTTCCTCGATGGAACGAGGGGCAGGCAGGGAAAATTCACGGGACACGGCATGTCTCCAAACCGATGAAGCCGAAATGGACGGTGTGCCTTGTCCCGGCTCCGGTTGGGAAACACGGGGTGATGAGAGATATCGCTGCCTTTACCGTTTCGCTGAACCCTAGGTTCGGCGATGCACACGCTGATACGCGGCAACATGCGTTGGCAAGAACAATAGCAGGAACCGAAAGTATGTGTCAACAGAGACGCCTGTGAGCGCCTTCAGCACCTTCGCGCGGGACTCGCATTTGAGGCAGTGCGGCAGAGCCCCTCTGTTTGCCAACACTTCGCACTTTGCGATGCGCGTTCATTCAACGCAAGGGAAAGTGCGTGCTTTGAGGTAGATGCGTACAGCAGTCGGTCAGCGAGAATGAGTGATGACTCCTTCACAGTATCTCGTCCAAAGAGTCGCGGGTTATGCGAACCTGGACGAGGACGAACGGCTTGCCATTGGCGAGTTCTCGCTCCTCTGGGCCGCCTTCGAGGGGGCCGTGTGCGGCACAGAGGCCAAGCCGTCCGTCCTGTTGCAGGTCCCCGTGACGCTTCAAAAGATCGGGCGCTTGGACATGGATCCTTACGATGCTGCGCTTGCGCATTTCCGGAACCGCTACTTCGCGAATGGTGAGTTCACACACTACTTCGACGGGCTGCACCTCGAAAAGGGTAGCCAACAGAACGCCGAGCGGGTTCGCGTGGCAATGAGTGGTGTGAACACTGGACCAGTTGAAGTCCTCCAAGCGCTCCTGCTGATATGCCACAGGCTGCGCAACAACCTCTTCCATGGGGTCAAGATGCAATACGGCATCGCGGGGCAGCGGGAGAACTTTCAGCACGCCTGTTGCATTCTGATGGCCGTGATGGACCGGCACCCACCGGCCTACTGAAATGCCTTGCGCGCTTTGTCTCAAGGATAGGCAGCTTCGAAACTCGCATATTTATCCTGAGTGGATCTATAGCCCGCTATACGATGACAAGCACCGGCTCGAGATACTCTCAGTCGTACCAGAGGGGCGGAACGAACTGAGGCAGAAAGGCATGAGGCAGCCGCTTCTGTGCGATGACTGTGAGCAAAAGCTTAGCGTCTGGGAGGGCTACGCGAAAAACATTTTCGTTTCGCCTAGCAAGGCCATCGAGTATTCGCAGGAGGGGTCAATGCTTGAGGTTCGCGGGCTGGACTACGCCAAGATGAAGCTGTTCGAGCTATCTATCATCTGGCGCGCTGGCGTGTCGACATTGCCGTTCTTCGAGCGGTGCCAGCTTGGCTCGGTGCATTCGGAGATCCTTCGCAAGCGGCTCGACACCTCTGATCCCGGACACCCAGACCGGTATGGGGTTCTACTGTTCGGCTTGAAGATCGGAGAAATGACAGAAACCTTGCAAGTGATCGCAGAGCCGCGGCCGGCACGCAGCTTTGGAGTTCGGGCCTACAACTTAACTTTTGGCGGATTCTTGTGGCTTTTTCACGTCTCCCAAAGCGACCCTCCAGCAGTCCTGCGTCAAGGCTTCTTGCAAGCCAACGGAACCAGGTTGGTGGCCATCCGAAACGCATTGGAGATGAGAAATATGCAGCAGTTCGCTACCGAGTTGGAGCGCATCGGAAGAGTTCCGCGCGGCAGATAACTAGTTGGCCGAGAGATCTATCAATGAGCTCTAGACCGGGCTCCCGGCGAGCCGCCGGAGTGACATGCGCGGGGAAGCTCAGCACAACAGCCGGGATTCTGGCGAGGGTGCGTCGGTGCCGACGTCTGAACGACCCAATTTCTTACTCGGATCGATGTAACTGGCTTCAGTTTGATGATTCGTCATCGAGAAGGTGTACGTCGATAACCAGCCCGGGATCGAACGCCTTGTTCTCGATCCTGCCGCTCCAGTTCACATAGCCGCGCGGATTGCACACGACGCGGCAAGAACGGACCCGATAGTCAAGCGGCTGATGTGTGTGGCCGTGAATCCAGAGTACAGGAACATCGAAGAAGGTTTCCGGGAGCTCGGTGACGAAGGCGCCGGAGGACCAGTCATCGGCGTAGCGTTGCACCAGCGAGCCGCGATGGGGCGCATGGTGCGTCACCACCACCGTGGGGCCGGCAAACGGAGCAGCGAGCCTGCCTTGCAGCCAGGCGCGCTGTGCCTGATGAATCTGCAGCGTGTCGGCCGCTTGGAGCTTTCTTCCCTGCTTGGCGCGCCAAGTATCGGGTTCTGCTGATTCATCGACCGTGCGGATCAGCGCGTAGTCGTTGAGCAGATTGGTTGCCATCTTCATGGCCCGCTCGACGTCGCTGATCAGACCTTCGGGTGTCTCGATGGCGAGTGCGAAATCGGTCCATAGCGTTGCACCTAAGAAGCGCACGCCATCGATCACCAGTTCGTCACCGTCGAGCAGATGGACATTGGTTCCCTCGGCTTCGCGACGTGCTTCAGCCAGTGTCGTGTCGAGGCGCCCATCGTAGTACTCGTGGTTTCCGAGCAGGTAAGCCACGGGCTTGCCACGAAAGCGATTCGCCGCCCATTGGACGGCGCGCTTCGCTGGCGAATGAATGTCGCCGGCGAGGATGACAGCATCGAACTCGAGATCAGACACCGGCTCGAAGGGGGCGAACTCGAGATGAAGATCGGAAAGAATCAGCACTTTCATCGGAGTGCTCTTTCGAAGTGGGAACGAAGCTCTGCATTCGCCTTGTTGTCGAAGCCGACGAAAGAGTCGCACACCACTAGATGGTCCTTGCAGCGGTCGAACTGCCAGTAGGCGTCGTCAAGCGCGACCCACGGTTCGTCGACCATATCGTGGATCTGGATCCAGGCAAGGATTTCTCCTTCGCGCTTCCCGTGCGGCGGAGGAAGACCGAAGCCCGAATGCGGCGTGGCCCCAAGAATCCGGGCCCTGATGTCGCTGGAAAATGGCTTCAATAGAGTCTTGTAGAGAAGCTGCTCGCGCCAGGATGAACTGATCACGATGTTCACGTGCGGGAACTCACGCAGCAGCGCTTCAAGCTGCGGCAGGAAGCAAAAGTCGACACCGCCGTTGAGGATGTGAGCTTCCCCCTCCGGATGCAGCACACCGTCGAAGTCGAGGAACAGGATCATGCTGGACCTCTCAATCCATTCATATCGTCCCTCATACAACACCACCATGCTGGATGGCGATGAGGATCTCTTTCACTTTTTGTAAACCGCCTCCGGCTGCGAAAACGGCTGGTGTTTGACCGTCGAGCAGGCGGTGCGGCTTATTCAACCAGGCCTTAGCCGCCGAGCCAAACACCTGGACTGCGAGGTCAAGCAAGTCCTGTGGCACGCCTTCCGATTCAGCCCCTCCTGCGGCACCGGGTGGCCACGCCAGGTGAGACCCCATGTCGACCCCGAAGGCGCGGAACGGTGCCGCCGCGGTCATCAAGCCTTCAACAACGTAATTGATGTCCTGGTGGTGATGACCGTGAACCACCAACTGGACGCCGAGCGCTTCGGCGAGTTCGTCGATCGCCTTCCAGCCGTGCGGGTGGGCCGCCGGCGCCTCGTGCGCTACGAGGATGTCAGCGGGCGGACTCCGCAGCAGCCGCTGGTAGTCCTCGGGGAAAATGCTGGACCGGTGCCGGCGGGCCATGCCATCCCGCCACCGAGCCTCAGGCCGCATCGCACGTCGCAGGGCATCCGCTGAAGCGAAGGAGGCCTCCTCGATCGGCCGCCGCGGATCCCAGATCTTGCTGCGGAAGATGCCCCCCAGGCCCGCGACCTTGTACCCCGCAATCTCGACGACGCGCCCGTGCAGGCTGCGCTCCGCCAATTCCGATCCCCATAGGTTGTCGTAGTCGGCATCGGAATCCGTATCGTGGTTCCCATGGATGAACCAGACCTCTGTGAGATCCAGGATCGGCCCCAGTTCGACGTGCAGGGGCTGGCGTGCCTGGATGTCGCCCAGCAGCACGATCGCCTCGGGCCGAAAGCGTTCGACTGCGGCGATCACAGAGGCGAGGTGGCCGTGGGGGTCGCCGAAGAACATCAGTTCTGGTGCAAGAGGGTTCATTTCACGTGTGCGTCGAAATGACGACGAAGCATCGGCCAGCCGCAAACCGCAGGAAGTGCGAGCGCAGTTCCAGGAAACTGTCCCGATCGAACGCCCGCTGGGGATCGGTGAGCACGAGCCGCTCGAAGCCCGCTTCAAAACTTTCGGGCCAATCGTCGAGTGCCACCCACGCTGTGTCACCGTAGCCGTTCCCCTCGAGCCAGGCCTGGATCTCCGACTGGCGCCGGTGGTGGACATTCAATTTCTGGTCTATCTGCGGCGTTGCTCCGATGATCCGAGGCCGGATGTCGGCGCTGAAATACCGCTGCAGCTGCTCGATGCTTTCGGCGCGTCGCCAATCCGATGAGATAACGACGTCGACGGACTTGAACTCTCGAAGGAGCTCTTCCAGAAGCGGCAAGTTGCTGAAGAACTTGCTGCTGAACGAGTAGTCCGCACCGACAGGATGAAGCACGCCATCGATATCCAGGAACAGCAGGCCTCTGGCGTCGCCGGTGCGATCGGGGGCGTCGTGCATCGGCATCGCTTTCATCATCGAGATCTCGCTCCCGGCAGAAACGGTGCTGTCTCTCATAGGTCCACCACCAACCGAGGATTGAAATGCTTGTTCTCGTACTCCCCGTGCCAGTTCAGGTAGCCGCGTGGATTGCACACCACCCGGCAGGCGCCGACCCGGTAGTCGAAGCTGTCGTGCGTGTGTCCGTGCAACCAAAGTGAGGGGACCTCGAAGAACTCGGGCAACATCTCGTTGACGAAGCCGCCCGAGGCCCAGTCCTCGGCGAACCTTGGTGCCAAGGACTTGCGGTGCGGCGCATGGTGGGTGACCACCACCGTGCGCCCGTCGAACGGCTCATCAAGCTTCTTGCGTAGCCAGGAGCGGTGCCGCCGATGGATCTGCAAGGTGTCCATCGGCACCAGACGTCGCGTGCCCCGGGAGTTGGAGGTCGACGGATCGTCGATGCGGATGGCCGAGTAGTCGGCCAGGAAGCGCGAGCTCGCGGTCATCGAGCGATAGCGATCTGACAGAAGACGCATTGACTGCCCCGCAAACCCCGGGTTGCTGATTCGCAAGCGGAAGTCCGTCCACAGCGTGCAGCCGAGGAAGCGCACGCCAGCGATCACGATTTCATCGCAATCGAGGAAGTGAATGCCGTGCTCATCAGCTTGGCGTCGCATTTCGGCCTGTTCCTGGTTCAGGACGAATCCGTAGTATTCATGGTTGCCGGCGATCAGCACGATCGGCTTGTCACTGAAGCGAGCAGGATGGCGTAGCCAGCTTGGCGCAGCGCGGCCAGGTGCCATGATGTCGCCCGCCAGCACGGCTAGGTCGTAGTCCAGATCCTTCGCAATCTCGAAGGTCTCGAACTCCGCATGCAGGTCCGAAAGGATGAGCAGCTTCACATCGAGATGTCTTTCTCTTCGGTGCCAACTCAGGACATCAGGATCGAGAGCTTGGCGTTCCACGCCTCGCCATCGGATATCGAGGACACGGCGACGCGGATCGTCGGGCGATCGAAGTCACCGGTCTCGAAGAGGAAGTGCACGTGCTGAAAGCGCCACAACGCCGGTTGTCTGAAATCCTCAGTCCACAAGAGCTGCCAGGTCCGGAAGTAGTCGAAGTCGACCGTCAGGGCAGTCTTCCCATGAAAGACGATGCAAGCCTTGCGGACGTCCGGGTCGAACAGGATGCTGGTTCCATCCCAACCGCCCAGCATGCGCCGGGGATCGACCGGGAAGAAGGTCGCGCCGGATGCTTGACCTTGTGCTCGGAGCAACTGTTCGCGGCCGGACTGGATCGAGCGAGGCGATGCGATCCAGGCCCAGTAGAAGAGAACCAGCGCGATTGCGAGCATTGCCAGGAGCGGGAGTGTCACGAGTGAGTCTCCTGAGACCACCGTGAGCGAGCGTCGTCTCTCAATGGCGAGCCGACGATGCCCTGTCGTGGTGCAAAGCGCAGCCCATCTCGCCGAGAACTTGATGGATGGTCCGCCAGAGCCAAATCGCCAAGATCTGCGACCCGGTAACTAACTGGAGGCTGTGTAGGTTCTGCTTTCATTCATCGTCCTGTCTAGCCGCAAAACGACGCGGACTTCGCTGGAGGCAGCGATGAGTCGAATCGCTTCAGTGTCAGACCTGAAGAATAGTAGAATTTCCACTATTCCAAAATGAACTTCAGGGTGCGGGCCACAAGGACGTGGCTCATGCAGAAGACTATTTACAGCCGGCAAAGCAAGCTGGTGACGACTCTCCTACGAGAGTTCAGGCAAGCGAGGGAAATGACCCAGGTGGAACTGGCCAAGAAACTTGGCATGACCCAAAGTGACCTCAGCAAAGTCGAGCGGGGCGCGCGGCGCATCGACTTTGTCGAACTTAGGCACTGGGCCGCCGCAGTCGGTATCGATATGGGACTTTTCGTCGCCGAATTTGAGGCAAGGCTTGAGGCTGCGTCTGTGGCGGCACAAGTTCCCAGGCGCAATCACTAATGCGGTTGACCACGCTCATTCGAGGCAGGGGGCGGGTGCTCCACGTTAGGGCCCAAAATACCGCTCGAATGGAGCGGGATGACGTGATTTCATGTGCGGTCTCGAGTGTCGGCTTCGCTGGCAAATGCGTGCGATTTCCACTTCATTGTGAGTGTCTACTCTTGGCGTTTGCGCTGAGTTTTCCGCAGAAATTTTTGACACTCTGTTATTCAGAGCTTTCGCGTCCCTTCTCGATTTTTGACACTCTGTTGGGAAATTTAACACTCTGTTGGGAGCCTCTAAGACCCCAGGCCTGCCGGGTCACACACCCTTGCGCATAATTGACGCAAGCTATGACTCTCACCGAACTCAAATACATCGTCGCAGTAGCCCGCGAACGGCACTTCGGCAAGGCGGCCGAGGCCTGCTACGTTTCACAGCCGACCCTCTCGGTCGCGATCAAGAAGCTCGAGGACGAGCTCGAAGTCAAGCTCTTCGAGCGCAGCGCCGGCGAAGTGACCGTCACGCCGCTGGGCGAGCAGATCGTGCAGCAGGCGCAGAGCGTGCTCGACCAGGCGGCCAGCATCAAGGAAATCGCCAAGCGCGGCAAGGACCCGCTGGCAGGTCCGCTGAACCTGGGCGTGATCTACACCATCGGGCCGTACCTGCTGCCCGACCTCGTGCGCCAGGTGATCGCGCGCACGCCGCAGATGCCGCTGGTGCTGCAGGAGAACTTCACTGCCAAGCTGCTCGAGATGCTGCGCGCCGGCGAGATCGACTGCGCCATCATGGCCGAGCCCTTTCCCGACACCGGCCTCGCGATGGCGCCGCTGTACGACGAGCCCTTCATGGCGGCGCTGCCCAACAAGCACAAGTTTGCCGACCGCGAATCGATCACCTCCGAAGAGCTGCAGAGCGAAACCATGCTGCTGCTGGGCACCGGTCACTGCTTCCGCGACCACGTGCTGGAGGTGTGCCCGGAGTTCGCGCGCTTCTCCAGCAATGCCGAAGGCATCCGCAAGAGCTTCGAAGGCTCTTCGCTCGAAACCATCAAGCACATGGTGGCCTCGGGCATGGGCGTGACGCTCGTGCCGCGCCTGTCGGTGCCGGCCGAGGCGATCAAGCCCAAGGTCAAGGGCCGCAAGGAGCCCGAGCAGATGGTGCGCTATCTGCCGGTGCGCGATGCGCACGACCGCGACCCGCCCACGCGCCGCGTGGTGCTCGCATGGCGGCGCACCTTCACGCGCTACGAGGCGATCGCGGCGCTGCGCAACGCGATCTATGCGTGCGAGCTGCCGGGCGTCAAGCGCCTGTCGTAGATCGCTGGGATAGAGTCACGCTGTTGCGAAGCCGCGTGCCGGCTTTCAGAATTCAGGTGTTCTCCCCTCCAAATTGAAGAAAGACCTCCCGCCATGGCCAAAGACTCGAAAAAATCATCGTCCGCCTCCTCCGCCGGCAAGGTGCCCAAGAAGGGCGGTGCGGTGGTTGCGCAGGAGTCGGGCAGCCGCAATGCGCCGATCATCAACATCGGCATCGAGCGCCAGGACCGCGCCGCCATCGCCGAAGGCCTGAGCCGCGTGCTGGCCGACACCTACACGCTCTACCTCACCACGCACAACTTCCACTGGAACGTGACGGGCCCGCACTTCAATTCGCTGCATGCGATGTTCATGGGCCAGTACACCGAGCTTTGGGGCGCAACCGACGTGCTTGCCGAGCGCATTCGCGCCCTGGGCCACTACGCGCCGGGTTCGTATGCCGAGTTCAGCAAGATCGCCACCGTGCCCGACGTGCCGCAGACCCCGCCCAAGGCGATGGAGATGGTGCGCATCCTGGTGAAGGGCCACGAAACCGTGTCGCGCATTGCGCGCGAATTCATTCCTGTCGCCGAAGAAGCCGGCGACGACCCGACGGCCGACATGCTGACCGCGCGCTGCACGGTGCACGATCAAACGGCCTGGATGCTGCGTTCGCTCCTTGAAGACTGAGTCCGCTCCCCCCGTCACTGCGCCCGCGCCTCCCCGCGGGCGTTTTGCGTTGTACCTCGACCTGATCCGCTGGAACCGCCCGGCGGGTTGGCTGCTGCTGCTGTGGCCCACTCTCGGCGCGCTCTGGTTCGCGGCGAGCGGCTGGCCCGGCTGGCACCTGCTGGTCGTGTTCACGCTCGGCACCTTCCTCATGCGCAGCGCGGGCTGCTGCGTCAACGACGTGGCCGACCGCGACTTCGACCGCCATGTGAAGCGCACGGCGCAGCGGCCCGTTACCAGCGGCGCGATGTCGGTCAAGGAAGCGCTTGGGCTGGGCATGGTGCTGGCGTTGGCGGCCTTCGGCCTGGTGCTCACGACCAACCGCACGACAGTGCTGTGGTCGTTCGCGGCGCTGGCCATCACGCTGATCTATCCGTTTGCGAAGCGCTTTGTCTCGGTGCCGCAGGCGGTGCTGGGCATCGCCTTCAGCTTCGGCATTCCGATGGCCTTTGCCGCGGTGCAGTCGACCGTGCCGGTCTTTGCCGCATGGCTGCTCGCGGGCAACCTGTTCTGGGTGCTGGCCTACGACACCGAGTACGCGATGGTCGACCGCGACGACGATCTCAAGATCGGCATGAAGACCTCGGCCATCACCTTCGGCCGCTTCGACGTGGCGGCAGTGATGGCGAGCTACGCGATCTTCCTTGCGGTCTGGACCTGGGCCGGCGCGAGCCGTTCGCTGGGCGTGTTGTTCTACGTGGGCATTGCCGTGGCCGTGGCGCAGGCGCTGTGGCACTGGCGGCTGATTCGCGACCGCACACGCGAAGGCTGCTTCAAGGCCTTTCGCCTGAACCACTGGCTGGGCTTCACGGTGTTTGCCGGCGTCGTGGCCGGCTACGCCGTTCGCTGAGAGCGCGCATGCTGGAGCGACTGAAGCAGAAGATCGGCCAGGAGGGCTTCTCTGAATGGCACCGCATCACGCAGGAAATGGTCGATCGCTATTCGGAGCTGTCGGGCGACGGCGAAGGCGAGTGGATTCACCTCGACCCCGAGCGTGCGGCGCGTGAGGCGGACTACGGCGGCACCATCGTGCAGGGCTTCTTCCAGGTCTCGCACCTCATCCGGCTGACCGGCGAAGCCATGCGCACGCTGCTGCCCTTCGATTCGAACCATGCGCTCAACTACGGCTTCGACCGCCTGCGCTTCGTGCGGCCGATGCCGGTGGGCGCGCGCTTCAGGGCACGGGTGCGCATCGCGGAAGTGACGCCCAAGCCCGGCGACGGCTTTCTGCTGAAGGAAGAAGTCTGGCTCGAGCTGGAGGACGGCACCGTCACGCTGGCCGCCGAATGGCTGTTCTTCCTCGGGCCGCGCGCGCTGCCCGAGGCCTGAAATCAGTCGCGGCCGAATTCCTCGCCCAGTTCGGCGGCGCGCTTCTGTGCCGCGCGGATCGCGGTCTTGAACTGTGCCTTCACGTCGGCCTGCTGAAGCGAGGTGATGGCCGCGTAGGTCGTGCCGCCCTTGGAGGTCACACGCTCGCGCAGCACCGAGGGAGGCTCGGTCGCGCTGTGCGCCAGCGCCGAGGCGCCGGTAAAGGTGCCGATGGCCAGCCGCTGGGCTTGGTCGGGCGTGAGGCCCATCTCGACGCCGGCCTCGGTCATCGCCTCGATGAAATAGAACACGTACGCCGGGCCCGAGCCGGACATGGCGGTCACGGCGTCGAGCGCCGGTTCGGCGTCGACCCAGATCAGCTCGCCGGTGGGCGCCAGCAACTTCGCGACCGTCGAGCGGTCGGTGCTCTCGACGCCTGGCCGGGCGAACAGGCCTGTCATGCCCTTGCCCACCAGCGCGGGCGTGTTGGGCATGGCGCGCACCACGCGCTCCGTGCCCAGCCAGCGGGCGATGCTGCCGGACGGAATGCCCGCGGCCACGCTCAGGTGCAGGGCGTCTTGGGCAAAGTCGCGCACCGCGCGGGCGGCTTCGGCAAACGTCTGGGGTTTGACCGCCCACACCACCACGCCGCAGCGCGACAGGGCCTCGCCCGCCTCGGCCTTCGCGACGATGCCGAAGGACTGGGCCAGCTTCGTGCGGGCCTCCTCGAAGGGCTCGACCACCTCGAACGCATCCGCCGGGGTGCCTTGCTGGATCAGCCCGCCAATGATGGCGCTGGCCATGTTGCCGCCTCCGATGAAGGCGACGGGGGGCAGCGGCGCGGGGCCGGTGCGGGGCAGGAAGGTCACGGCGATGGTCATGGTCGGTCGGCGTATTCGAAGGCTGCGAACTGGGTGATTTGAAGCGGATTGAAATTGTCGTCGCTCACGACCACCAGCATGCGCTTGCCGTTGGGCAGCGGTGGCCCCCAGCACATGCCTTCGGTGTTGTCGAGGCGGGACAGGCCGAGCGCGGCGAAGTCGGCCACCAGCGTTTTGGCCGCCGGCCGGTGGTTGCCCGGTGCCAGCGTGTCGACCGCGAGCACGTCGCTGGCAGCGCGGGTGTCGATTTCGTAGAGGCGCAGCGAATTGCCGGCGCCGGTGGCGTAGGCGCGCTCCAGCACCAGCATGCGGTCGGCGTCGAGCATCAGGATCTCGCTCACGCCGTTGTCGGCGTAGCTGCCGGGAATCAGCGGGCGCAGCGGGATGGCGTCGGGAATGTAGGCGATCTGGCGGTCGGCCTGGCCGGTTTCCAGGTCGATCCGGGTCAAGCGGCAGGGGCCGCCGGGCGCGCTGGTGGTGGGCTTGGGGCCGTCCTGGATCAGGGCGTTTTCCATTGCCAGCCAAGCGAAGCGGCTGTCGGGCGTGAGGGCGACGCCTTCGAAGGTCAGGTTGTCGCGCGGGCCGCGGCGCAGGGCCGGGTCGGGCCGGAACATCGCCGGCATCGGGAATTCGCGCAGGAAGCGGCCGTCCCGGGCCGATTCGTACAGCGCGGGGCCGAAACCACGGGCGATATCGCCCTCGCTGGTCCAGAGCAGGGTGTTGGTCGCCGGGCGCAGCCGCAGGGCTTCGGGGTCGGGCACGGGAAGCCCGTCGACCGCGTGGCGACGATCCGGCCAGGGTCCGCCGCCGGGGCGTTGCAGCTGCACAACGCCCGTCGGTTCGGGCTGTTGCGCGGCCTGTGGGTGGGGCCAGCGGGCGATGTAGTAGCGCACGGGTGCATGGTCTGACCGGTCATCGCTGATGAGCAGGTACTCACCTCGGATCGGGTCATAGTCGATGCCGGAGAGGCCGCCGGCCACGGTGCCTTCTATATGAAGGCGGTGCGGCCAGCGCGCCTCGCCAATGCGGCGCAGCCGGCCAGGGTCCGGATTCGGAGTCGCGCTCTTGCAGCCAGCCAGGCCCAGCGCCACCAGGCTGGCCCCGCCCGCCAGCAGGTGACGACGCTGGAGCAATGGGGGCGAAAGGGAGGATTTCAGGGGCTGGTGCACGCCCCGGAGTCTAGTGGCAGCGCGAGATGGTGTAATGGGGTTGTTGACATCGGCGTTAGTGCGTGCAACAATCGCGGGCTTCGCTTCTAAAAGGCGAAGCTTTCAGCCCAAAGCGGAAGTGTCTCGAGTGGTTCGAGGCATGGACGACGGGCCCAAGACTGACCGCGGTGCCTCCCTCCTGGATGCACATCGGTACAAGTTGGGAATATCAAGAAATGATCCAAACTGAATCCCGGCTCGAAGTGGCCGACAACACAGGCGCGAAATCCGTCCTGTGTATCAAGGTGCTCGGTGGCTCCAAGCGGCGTTATGCCAGCGTGGGCGACGTCATCAAGGTCAGCATCAAGGAAGCCGCTCCGCGTGGTCGCGTCAAGAAGGGCGAGATCTACAGCGCAGTGGTGGTCCGCACCGCCAAGGGCATCCGTCGCGCTGACGGCTCGCTCGTCAAGTTCGACGGCAACGCAGCAGTGTTGCTCAACGCCAAGCTGGAGCCTATCGGCACCCGCATCTTCGGACCGGTCACGCGCGAACTGCGCACCGAGAAGTTCATGAAGATCGTGTCGCTGGCACCTGAAGTTCTGTAAGGACAACAACGCCATGAACAAGATTCGCAAAGGCGACCAGGTCATCGTGTTGGCCGGTCGTGACAAGGGCAAGCGCGGCACCGTGTCGCTCCGCAAGGACGATTCGCACGTGCTCGTCGAAGGCATCAACGTCGTCAAGAAGCACACCAAGCCGAACCCGCTCAAGGGTACGACCGGTGGCATCGTCGAAAAGTCCATGCCCATTCACCAATCCAACGTGGCGATCTTCAATGCCGCGACCGGCAAGGCCGATCGCGTGGGCATCAAGATCACCCAGGGTGCTGACGGCAAGCGCGTGGCTGTTCGCGTCTTCAAGTCCAGCGGCGACGAAATCAAGATCGCCTAAGAGGTACTCACATGGCACGTCTCCAACAACACTATCGCGAAAAGATCGCGAAAGACCTGACGGAAAAGTTCGGCTACAAGTCGCCGATGCAGGTTCCGCGCCTCACCAAGATCACCCTGAACATGGGCGTGGGTGAAGCAGTCGCCGACAAGAAGGTTCTCGACAACGCTGTCGCCGACCTGACCAAGATCGCTGGCCAGAAGCCCGTGGTTACCAAGTCGAAGAAGGCTATCGCCGGTTTCAAGATCCGCGAAAACCAGCCGATCGGCTGCATGGTCACGCTGCGTGGCGTGCAGATGTATGAGTTCCTGGACCGTTTCGTGACCATCGCGCTGCCGCGTGTTCGCGACTTCCGCGGCATCTCCGGCCGTGCGTTCGACGGCCGTGGCAACTACAACATCGGCGTCAAGGAACAGATCATTTTCCCCGAGATCGAGTACGACAAGGTCGATGCCCTGCGCGGTCTCAATATCAGCATCACGACGACGGCCAAGACCGACGAAGAAGCCAAGGCGCTTCTCGCTGGTTTCCGTTTCCCGTTCAAGAACTGAGGTGATCTGTGGCTAAAGCATCTTTGATCCAGCGCGAACTCAAGCGCGACAAGCTGGTTGCCAAGTTCGCTGCGAAGCACGCGGAACTGAAGGCAATCTCCAACGACGTGAAGAAGAGCGACGAAGAGCGCGCTGCAGCCCGCCTGGGCCTGCAAAAGCTCCCGCGCAACGCGAACCCCACGCGTCAGCGCAACCGTTGCGAAATCACCGGTCGCCCGCGTGGCACCTTCCGTCAATTCGGTCTGGCCCGCGCCAAGATCCGCGAACTGGCTTTCAATGGCGACATCCCCGGTGTCACCAAGGCCAGCTGGTAAGCCAGGCAGGAGCAAACAACATGAGCATGAGTGATCCCATTGCCGACCTGCTGACGCGTATCCGTAACGCGCAGATGGTGGCGAAGCCCACCGTGTCGGTCCCGTCTTCCAAGGTGAAGATCGCGATCGCACAAGTCCTGAAGGACGAGGGCTACATCGACGGCTTCCAGGTCAAGACCGAAGCCGGCAAGAGCGAGCTTGAAATTTCGCTGAAGTACTACGCTGGCCGTCCGGTCATCGAGCGCATCGAGCGCGTGAGCCGCCCTGGCCTGCGCGTCTACAAGGCCAGTGCTTCCATTCCGCAGGTTCAGAACGGTCTCGGCGTTGCGATCGTCACGACCCCCAAGGGCGTGATGACCGACCGCAAGGCTCGCGCCACCGGTGTCGGCGGCGAAGTTCTGTGCTACGTCGCCTAACCGAGACATCGAGGAGTTACTGAAATGTCCCGAGTAGGAAAAATGCCGATCACCATCCCCGCAGGCGTGGATGTGTCGATCAAGGAAGACCAGATCAGCGTCAAGGGCACGGGCGGCACGCTCAGCCTGTCGCGCAATGCACTGGTGAAAATCGTCAGCAATGACGGCAAGCTGAGCTTCGAGCCTGCAAACGAGTCGCGTGAAGCGAACGCGATGAGCGGCACGATTCGCCAGCTGGTGAACAACATGGTCGTCGGCGTCACGAAGGGCTTCGAGAAGAAGCTCAGCCTGATCGGCGTCGGCTACAAGGCTGCAGCGTCCAACAACAAGCTGAACCTGCAAGTCGGTTACTCGCACCCGGTCAACATCGACATGCCGCAAGGCATCACGGTGGCCACCGCGACCCCGACCGAAATCGTGATCAAGGGTGCTGACCGTCAGCGCGTTGGTCAAATCGCCGCTGAGATCCGCGCTGTTCGTCCGCCAGAGCCCTACAAGGGCAAGGGCATCCGCTATGCGGACGAGAAGATCGTGATCAAAGAGACCAAGAAGAAGTAAGGGGCAGCAAAATGATGTTGACCAAAAAAGCACAGCGTCTTCGCCGCTCGCGCCAGACCCGCATTCGCATCGCGACGCAGGGCGTGGCCCGTCTGACGGTGAACCGCACCAACCTGCACATCTACGCGACCGTCATCTCCGACGACGGCACCAAGGTGATTGCAACCGCATCGACGGCAGAAGCCGAAGTGCGTACCTCGCTCGGCGGTTCGGGCAAGGGCGGCAACGCCGCTGCAGCCACCGCCGTCGGCAAGCGCATCGCTGAAAAGGCGAAGGCTGCCGGCGTCGAGAAGGTCGCCTTCGATCGCGCAGGTTTCGCATACCACGGCCGCGTCAAGGCGCTGGCCGAGGCCGCCCGCGAAGCCGGCCTGCAGTTCTAACCGGACACGAGATTCAAAATGGCAAAGATTCAGGCAAGAACGCAGAACGAAGGCCCCGAGGACGGTTTGCGCGAGAAGATGATCGCGATCAACCGTGTCACCAAGGTGGTGAAGGGTGGTCGTATCCTCGGTTTCGCAGCACTCACCGTGGTCGGTGATGGCGATGGTCGCGTCGGCATGGGCAAGGGCAAGTCGAAGGAAGTGCCCGCTGCAGTGCAGAAGGCCATGGAAGAAGCGCGTCGCAACCTGCTGAAGGTTTCGATCAAGAACGGCACGCTGCACCACCAGGTGCAAGGCCACCATGGCGCTGCGACGGTCGTGATGTATCCGGCTCCCAAGGGTACCGGCATCATCGCCGGCGGCCCGATGCGCGCCGTGTTCGAAGTGATGGGCATCACCGACATCGTGGCCAAGAGCCATGGTTCGTCGAACCCCTACAACATGGTTCGCGCCACGCTCGACGGGTTGAAGAACTCGACGACGGCGGGCCAGGTGGCTGCCAAGCGCGGCCTCACCGTCGAAGAAATCTTCGCTTAAGCGCAAGCCGAAAGAAGCATTCAAATGACGACGCAACAACAAACCCTCAAGGTCCAATTGGTCAAGAGCCCGATCGGTACCAAGGAATCGCATCGCGCGACCGTGCGTGGCCTCGGCCTGCGCAAGCTCAACAGCGTGAGCGAGCTGCAAGACACCCCTGCGGTGCGCGGCATGATCAACAAGATCAGTTATCTGGTCAAAGTTCTGTAAGAGAGACTGATATGGAACTCAATGGCATCAAGCCGGCGGATGGCGCCAAGCACGCCAAGCGCCGCGTCGGCCGCGGTATCGGCTCCGGCATCGGCAAGACCGCAGGTCGCGGTCACAAGGGCCAGAAGTCGCGCGCAGGCGGTTTCCACAAGGTCGGCTTCGAAGGCGGTCAAATGCCGCTGCAGCGTCGCCTGCCGAAGCGTGGCTTCAAGTCGCATCTGCTGAAGTTCAACGCCGAAGTCACGCTGACTGCCCTCGAGCAGCTCGGCCTGGCCGAAGTGGACGTCCTGGCGCTGAAGCAAGCCGGCCTCGTTGGCCAGCTCGCCAAGGTCGTCAAGATCGTCAAGACCGGTGAGCTCACCAAGGCCGTCAAGCTGACGGGCGTGGGCGCAACGGCTGGCGCCAAGGCTGCGATCGAAGCGGCCGGCGGCAGCATCGCCTGATCACCATCGGACTGAAAGAAGTTCTTCGTGGCAACTAACGCGGCAACGATCGCAAAAACAGGCAAGTTCGGCGACCTCCGCCGTCGGCTCGTCTTTTTGCTGCTCGCGCTCGTGGTCTACCGGATTGGCGCGCACATTCCTGTGCCGGGTATCAACCCGGACCAGCTGGCGGCGCTGTTCCAGGGCCAGCAGGGCGGCATTCTGAGCCTGTTCAACATGTTCTCGGGCGGGGCGCTGTCGCGCTTCACCGTGTTCGCGTTGGGGATCATGCCGTACATCTCGGCGTCGATCATCATGCAGCTGATGACCTACGTGCTTCCGACCTTCGAGCAATTGAAGAAGGAAGGCGAGGCCGGCCGCCGCAAGATCACGCAGTACACGCGCTACGGTGCGCTTGGCCTGGCTCTGTTCCAGTCGTTCAGCATCGCGGTGGCTCTCGAGTCGTCGGCCGGTCTGGTCATCTCGCCTGGTTTCGGCTTCCGCCTGACCGCCATGGTGAGCCTGACGGCAGGTTCGATGTTCCTGATGTGGCTCGGTGAGCAGATCACCGAACGCGGCCTGGGCAACGGCATCTCGATCCTGATCTTTGCAGGTATCGCGGCCGGTCTGCCCAACGCCATCGGCGGCCTGCTGGAGCTGGTGCGTACCGGTGCCATGAATGTCATCGTCGCGCTCTTCATCGTCGCGGTGGTGGTGCTGGTCACCTACTTCGTGGTGTTCGTCGAACGCGGTCAGCGCAAGATCCTCGTGAACTATGCGCGGCGCCAGGTCGGTAACAAGGTCTATGGCGGCCAGTCGTCGCACCTGCCCTTGAAGCTGAACATGGCCGGTGTGATCCCGCCGATCTTCGCTTCGTCGATCATCCTGCTGCCCGCAACGGTGGTTGGCTGGTTCAGCACCGGTGAAGGCGGCTTCCGCTGGATCAAGGATGTTGCCGGCGCTCTGCGTCCGGGCGAGCCGATCTACGTGCTGCTGTACGCTGCCGCGATCGTTTTCTTCTGCTTCTTCTACACGGCACTCGTGTTCAACAGCAAGGAAACGGCCGACAACCTGAAGAAGAGTGGTGCATTCATTCCTGGCATTCGCCCGGGTGACCAGACCGCTCGCTACATCGACAAGATTCTGGTTCGCCTGACGTTGGCTGGCGCGGTGTACATCACCTTCGTCTGCCTGCTGCCCGAGTTCCTGATCCTGAAGTACAACGTGCCGTTCTACTTCGGTGGTACCTCCCTGCTGATCATCGTGGTCGTCACGATGGACTTCATGGCCCAGGTGCAAAACTACATGATGTCCCAGCAGTACGAATCGCTGCTGAAGAAGGCGAACTTCAAGACATCGTAGGGCTGTGTTTCAGTATTGAGTCCGGGCGGTAGACCGCCACGTTAAACAGTTTTAGGAGAATGAAATGAGAGTTTCGGCTTCGGTCAAAACCATCTGCCGTAATTGCAAGGTCATCCGCCGTAAAGGTGTGGTGCGTGTGATTTGCACCGACCCGCGCCACAAGCAGCGCCAGGGTTGATTGAAGAGTATTAGAGGACGCACATGGCACGTATTGCTGGCATCAACATTCCGCCGCACAAGCACGCTGAAATCGGCCTGACCGCCATCTTCGGCATCGGTCGCACTCGCGCCCGTCAGATCTGCGAAGCGAGCGGCATCGAATATTCGAAGAAGATCAAGGATCTGACCGACGCCGATCTCGAAAAGATCCGCGACCAGATCGCTCTGTTCACCATCGAAGGCGATCTGCGTCGCGAGACGACGATGAACATCAAGCGTTTGATGGACATCGGCTGCTATCGCGGCTTCCGTCACCGTCGCGGCCTGCCGATGCGCGGCCAGCGCACGCGCACCAACGCCCGCACCCGCAAGGGTCCGCGCAAGGCTGCGCAGTCCCTGAAGAAATAAGGATAGAACAGCATGGCTAAAGCACCTGCAAACAACGCCGCACAGCGCGTTCGCAAGAAGGTTCGCAAGAACGTCGCGGACGGTATCGCTCACGTGCACGCTTCGTTCAACAACACCATCATCACGATCACCGATCGCCAGGGCAACGCCCTGTCGTGGGCTTCGTCGGGTGGCCAGGGCTTCAAGGGCTCGCGCAAGTCGACGCCGTTCGCTGCGCAGGTGGCTTCCGAAGTGGCCGGCCGTGCTGCTGTCGAACAAGGTATCAAGAACCTCGACGTCGAGATCAAGGGCCCGGGCCCCGGTCGCGAATCGTCGGTGCGCGCACTGGCTGCGCTCGGCATCCGGATCAATTCCATTGCCGACGTGACGCCCGTTCCGCACAACGGCTGCCGTCCCCAGAAGCGTCGCCGCATCTGATCGGCAGTCCGCAAGGCGCAGCCAGCTTTGAATAGCGGCTGCGCATTTGTTTTTTAACTAAGCCCACCGCCATCCGCGTTTCGCCGATGGCTCCCGCAGGCAACTGCGGCAGATGACACAAAGGAAAAATCGTGGCACGTTACCTCGGCCCCAAGGCCAAACTTTCCCGCCGTGAAGGCACCGACCTGTTCCTGAAGAGCGCCCGCCGTTCGATCCAGGACAAGGCCAAGTTCGACTCCAAGCCCGGCCAGCACGGTCGCACCTCGGGTCAGCGCACTTCCGACTACGGCCTGCAACTGCGTGAAAAGCAGAAGGTCAAGCGCATGTACGGCGTGCTGGAAAAGCAATTCCGCCGCTACTTCGAAGAAGCTGATCGTCGCCGTGGCAACACCGGCGCCAACCTGCTGTTCATCCTCGAATCGCGCCTGGACAACGTCGTCTACCGCATGGGCTTCGGCTCGACCCGCGCCGAAGCGCGCCAGCTCGTGTCGCACAAGGCGATCACGGTGAATGGTCAGTCGGTCAACATCCCGTCGTACCTGGTCAAGACCGGTGACGTGATCGCCGTGCGCGACAAGTCGAAGAAGCAGAACCGCATTGTCGAAGCGCTGCAACTCGCCCAGCAAGTCGGTATCCCGGCTTGGGTCGACGTGAATGCCGACAAGGCCGAAGGCACGTTCAAGAAGGTGCCCGATCGCGACGAATTCGCCGCCGACATCAACGAATCGCTGATCGTCGAACTGTATTCGCGTTGATTTTTTCTACCCGCTTGCGCGTCTTTGCGCTGGCGGGAGATTGATATTGTTGTTCACGTTCCTGCTCCGCGCTTCGTCGCGGATCAGGTGCTTCACCAGCCTTACCGGTGTAACGAGCCGGGGGTATTGAGAGGAAGTCTGCATGCAAACCACCCTGCTGAAACCCAAGACCATCCAGGTCGAGCAACTTGCCCCCAACAAGGCCAAGGTCACGCTCGAACCTTTCGAGCGCGGCTACGGCCACACGCTCGGCAACGCGCTGCGTCGCGTTCTGCTGTCGTCCATGGTCGGCTACTCGGCCACCGAAGTCACGATCGCTGGCGTTCTGCATGAGTACTCGTCGATCGACGGCGTGCAGGAAGATGTCGTCAACATCCTGCTGAATCTCAAGGGCGTGGTGTTCAAGCTCCACAACCGCGACGAAGTCACGCTGAGCCTGCGCAAGGACGGCGAAGGCCCGGTCCTGGCGTCGGACATCCAGACCCCGCACGACGTCGAAATCATCAACCCTGACCACGTGATCGCGCACCTGTCGCAAGGCGGCAAGCTCGACATGCAGATCAAGGTCGAAAAGGGTCGTGGCTACGTGCCCGGCACGATGCGCCGCTACGCCGACGAGCCGACCAAGTCGATTGGCCGCATCGTTCTCGACGCGTCGTTCTCGCCCGTCAAGCGCGTGAGCTACACGGTCGAAAGCGCCCGTGTCGAACAGCGTACCGATCTCGACAAGCTGCTGGTTGAAATCGAAACCAACGGTGCGATCACCGCCGAGGACGCCGTACGCGCATCGGCTAAAATCCTGGTCGAACAGCTCGCCGTGTTTGCGCAGCTCGAAGGCGGCGAACTCGCTGCATTCGATGCACCCGCACCGCGCAGCGCGCAGCAATTCGATCCGATCCTGCTGCGCCCTGTCGACGAGCTCGAGCTCACCGTGCGTTCGGCCAACTGCCTGAAGGCCGAAAACATCTACTACATCGGTGACCTGATTCAGCGCACCGAAAACGAGTTGCTCAAGACCCCGAATCTGGGTCGCAAGTCGCTCAACGAAATCAAGGAAGTCCTCGCTTCGCGCGGCCTGACCTTGGGTATGAAGCTCGAAAGCTGGCCGCCGGCCGGTCTCGACAAGCGTTGATTTGAATTTTTGAAATAGGCCTCCTGAAAAAGGCCAGTGCACCGGGCAGTACCTGATACGGCTGCCTGTTTTTATAAAGTAAAGGAAAGCACCATGCGTCACGGACACGGACTCCGCAAACTCAACCGCACCAGCTCGCACCGCCTTGCGATGCTGCAGAACATGATGAATTCGCTCATCGAGCACGAAGTCATCAAGACCACGGTCCCCAAGGCCAAGGAACTGCGCCGCGTCATCGAACCGATGATCACGCTCGCCAAGAAGCCCACGCTGGCCAACAAGCGCCTGGCTTTCGATCGCCTGCGCAGCCGCGACAGCGTCGTCAAGCTCTTCGGCGAACTCGGCCCGCGTTTCGCCGCGCGTCCGGGCGGCTACACCCGTATCCTGAAGATGGGTTTCCGCGTGGGCGACAACGCTCCGATGGCACTCGTCGAACTGGTCGACCGTCCTGAAATTAAAGAAGAAGCAGCCGAGCAAAACGCTGCTGAATAAGCTATAATTCCATCTTGCCGCGCGATGGAGCAGCCTGGTAGCTCGTTGGGCTCATAACCCAAAGGTCGCAAGTTCAAATCTTGCTCGCGCAACCAATTTAAAAGGCCCTTTGAATTTCAAAGGGCCTTTTTTCTTGGCCGGTAAATGAATTGAAAAAGCCCTCGCAAAGAGGGCTTTTTTGTTTCCGGAATTTGCGCGCTCGCCTAGTCTTAACCGTGCCAGGCCGAGCAGCGGATTACGCTGCAGAAGTTGCCCCGGTGGAAGTGCGGCTCTTTGTCCGCGATCACGTCCGCCTTGACGTTCCCGAACGTCGTCTCCGGCTTGTGCCGGATGCCATCGTAGAAGGCCTGGATGATGTCTTCTTTGAAGTGTTCGGTGCGCGGATGCGCATGCACGACCTTCGTGCGCTCGGCCTCGCTGTACTCCTTGTAGGTCAGGCCCAGCACGTCCATCTCGACGCCGGCCGTGACCAGCGCCACCACCGGATGCATGTGCTGCGGGATGCCCGGCGTCGTGTGCAGCGCGATCGAGGTCCACACCAGGTCGATGTCCTGCTTCGAGATTCCATGCCCGCACAGGAAGTCGCGCGCCACGTTCGCGCCGTCGACTTCGAAGCGCTCGTGCGCGCTACTGTGTTTCTTCACGAGTCCCATGTCGTGGAACATCGCGCCGGCGTACAGCAGCTCCGGGTCGAAGGTCAGCCCGCGGCGCTTGCCGGCGAGCGCTCCGAAGTAGTAGACCCGGCTCGAATGGTGAAAGAGCAGCGGCGGGGCCGTGTCTCGAACCAGTTCCGTGATCTCGTGTGCGAGCTTGCTGTCGGGGATGCGCACCCCTTCGATATCAGTCGTCGTCAAAGTCATTTGGATTTCTCCTTGTGAAGTTGAGACAACTTTAGGAGTAGGCTGTGATGGCTTCAATCGACGTAGAGCGGCGAATCCAGACATTGTCCGTCCGAAAGCGCCGCAGATCCATGAAAGCTCCGAAGACCGTCGCCATCCTCGCCATGCCCGGCGTCCAGTTGTTGGATGTGTCCGGCCCGCTCGACGTGTTCGCGGAGGCCAACCTGCAAGCCCGTTCGCAGGCCTACAGGCTGCAGGTGATCGCAACCCGGCGAGGGCCCGTGCGCAGCTCCTCGGGTGTGCGGCTCATGCCCGATGCAGTCATCGACGATGCAATGGACGAGCCCATTCACACACTGCTCGTCGCGGGCTCACCGCACGCGGCCGACGCGGTGTCCGATGCCAACGTGACCACGTGGCTGAGGAAACTCACACCCAAGATGCGGCGTTTCGGCTCGGTCTGCAGTGGCGCCTTCGTGCTGGCCCAGGCCGGGCTCCTGAACGGCCGGCGCGTCACCACGCACTGGGCCGTTGCCGACCAGCTCGCGCAGGAGTTCCCTTCGGTCACCGTCGACGCCGATGCCATCCACGTGCGCGACGGCCGCCTGCGCACCGCCGCAGGTGTCACGGCGGGCCTGGACCTGTCGCTCGCACTGGTGGAAGAAGACCTCGGCCGCGACATCGCCATGAAGGTTGCCGCGCAGCTCGTGATGTTCTTCAAGCGCCCTGGCGGCCAGATGCAGTTCAGCCGCAAGGGCGAGGCCGCGCCCACCGGCCGTTCGGCCCTTCAGGAGGTCCAGCGCTGGATCTCGGCCAACCCTGCCGAGGATCACGGCGTTGCGAATCTCGCGGCGCGCATGGGCCTCAGCGAACGCCACTTTGCGCGGCTCTTCAGGCAGGAGGTCGGGGTTACACCTGCAGCGTGGGTGGAAGGCGTTCGCGTGGCCGCCGCGCGCCGCCTGCTGGAGGCTGGAGACGCGGCACCCAAGCAGGTGGCATACGAATGCGGATTCGCCGATGCCGACACGCTGCGCCGCGCGTTCCAGCGGCAGGTCGGCATCACGCCCGCGGAGTACCGCAAGCGTTTCGGAGCGGCGTCAGTCAGTCTGGAATGACCGCCGTCACCTCGATCTCGACCTTCGCGCGGTGCTCGACCAGTGCCGCCACCTGCACGCAGGTCATGGCCGGGAAGTTGCGGCCCATCGCATCGCGGTAGACGGGGCCGAGCTCGGCGAGCCGGCTGCTGTATTCGTCGCGGTCGGTCACGTACCAGGTCATGCGCACCATGTGCTCAGGGCCCGCACCGCCTGCGCGCAGCACCTCGGCGATATTGCGCAGCGCCAGGCCGCATTGGTCGATGAAGTCGTCTGACTCGAACTGCTGCTGCGCATTCCAGCCGATCTGTCCGCCGACGAACAGCGTCGTGCCGCGCGCGGCAACGCCGTTCGCATAGCCTTTGGGAGGCAGCCAGCCTTCGGGCTGCAGGAGTTTGTGGATCATGATGTTGTGTTGAGTTGTCTCAGTTTGAATCGCTGGAGCTTGCCGGTTTCGGTGCGCGGCAGCACCGGCACGAACTCGATTTCCCGCGGGTATTTGAAAGGCGCAATCGTCGCCTTCACGTGGTCCTGCAGCGCTTTCACGAGGGCTGCGTTGCCCTCGTTGCCGGGCTTCAGGACGCAGAACGCCTTCACGATCATGCCGCGGTCGGCATCGGGCTTGCCGATCACGCCGCACTCGGCCACGGCGGGGTGCTTGAGCAGCGCGTCTTCGACCTCCGGACCGCCGACGTTGTAGCCGGCCGTGATGATCATGTCGTCGGCGCGTGCCTGGTAGAAGAAGTAGCCGTCGTCGTCCTGCACGAACGAATCGCCCGGATAGTTCCAGCCGTTCTTCACGTAGTCGGCCTGGCGCGGATCGTCGAGATAGCGGCAGCCCACTGGGCCCTGCAGCGCGAGTTTGCCGACCGTGCCGCGTGGCACTTCGTTGCCTTCGTTGTCCACCACCTTCGCGGTGAAGCCCGGCACTGCCTTGCCGACCGCGCCGCGGCGCACGTCGCCGCCCGCAGCCGAAATGTAGATGTGGAACACCTCGGTGCCGCCGATGCCGTCGAGCATCTCGATGCCGGTGGCGTCCTTCCACAGTTGGCGCGTGGCGTCGGGCAGGGCCTCGCCGGCACTCACGCTGATGCGCAGGCTGGGCATGCCGTGCTGCTTCACGAACGGCGCCATCTGGCGATAGAACGTCGGTGCCGTGTAGCAGATGGTCGCGCCGACTTCGTTGATGAGCTTCACCAGCCCCTCGGGCGTGAACGGCGCATCGGGAAAGTAGACCGAAGCCCCCGCCCACATCGGGAACACCAGCAGCCCACCGAGGCCGAAGGTGAAGGCCAGCGGCGGAGAGCCCACCACGATGTCGTCGCTGCGTGCGCGCAGCACATGGCGCGGCCAGGTCTCGCACATCGCGAGCACGTCGCGGTGTGTGGTGACGGGCGCCTTCGGCTTGCCCGTGGTGCCTGAAGTGAAGGCCAGCAGCGCGATGTCGTCCGATGCCGTGGGGCAGGCCTTGAACACACCGCTCTTCTTCGCCGCGCGTGCAGAGAGCGAGTCATCCGCTTCAGGCTTGTTGAATGCAATCACCTTGGCGAGCACCGGATGTGCCTGCTGAGCGATCACGAGTTCGTCGAGCAGGCGCCCATCGCACAACGCGGCTACGGGCTGCGCCTTCTCGATGATCTCGCCCAGCTCCTTCGCGCGCAGCAGCGGCATCGTTGCTACTGCGATCAGCCCGGCCTTCACCACCGCGAGCCACGACAGCGCCATGGCCACCGAGTTGCCGCCACGCAGCAGCACGCGATTGCCCGGCACGAGCCCGAGGTCTTCCGTCAGCACCTGCGCGATGCGATTGACCTCGACGGCCGCTTGCGCGTACGTCAGCGTGCCCTGCGGCGAACGCAGCATCGGCTTGTCGCCGAGGCCCTTGGCCACCGCCTTGTCGAGCAGCTCCTCGACCAGGTTCAGCTGGTCGGGCAACTGCAGCTCGGGCAGTTCGTAGCGAAAGACGGGCAGCTGCGCGGCAGGCGGCAGGCGGTCGTGAACGAAGCGGTCGACTTGGGCAGACACGGTGTTTATCCCCGCAGAACAGATTTACCGATGATCAGTTGTTGGACTTCCGTCGCGCCCTCATAGATGCGCAGCGAGCGGATGTCGCGGTAGAGGCTTTCAATCTTCGTGCCAACCTTCACGCCGAGGCCGCCGTGCATCTGCAGCGACATGTCGATCACGCGGCTTGCGTTTTCGGTGGCGCACATCTTGGCCATTGCGGCTGCGGCAGAGACGTCGCCCACTGCCGGTGCACCGCGTTGCTCTGCGTCGTCGCGCATCCACGCAGCGCGGTACGTGAGCAGCGCGGCGCTGTCGATCAGCGCTGCCATCTCGCCGAGCTTGGCCTGCGTGAGCTGGAAGTCGGCCAGCGCCTGGCCGAACATGCGGCGGCTCTTCGAATGCGCAATGGCTTCAGCCAACGCGCGACGACCCATGCCGAGCGCAGCAGCCGCTACCGAAGCGCGGAAGATGTCGAGCGTACGCATCGCGAGCTTGAAGCCGCCGTTGAGCTCGCCGAGCTGCGCCGCGTGCGGCACGATGCAGTTTTCGAAACGCAGCGTGGCCAGCGGATGCGGCGCCATCACGTCGATGTGCGCGGAGGTATCGAGGCCGGGCGTCGTTGCATCGACGATGAAGGCCGTGATGCCGCGCGTGCCACCGGTGGGGTCGGTCTTCGCGAAGACGCAGTAGAAGTCGGCGATGCCGCCGTTGCTGATCCAGGTCTTCTCGCCGTTGAGCTTCCAGCCGTCGGCGGTTGCTTCGGCGCGCATGGCCATCGCGCCCACGTCGGAACCCGCTTCGGGCTCGCTGAGCGCGAAGGCCGCGATCTTGCTGCCCTTGGCAACCGCCGTCAGGTAGTTGGCGTGCTGCTCCGGCGTGCCTGCAAGTGTGATCGCCCCGCTTCCGAGGCCCTGCATCGCGAACGCGAAGTCGGCGAGCGGTGAGTGAAAAGCAAGCGTTTCGCGCAGCAGCACGAGGGCACGCGAGTCGAGCCGTTCGAGCGCGCCGCCGGACGTGCCCGGCACGCAGTAGCGCAGCCAGCCGCCGGCGCCGAGCTGCTGAACCCAGTCGCGGCAGGCGGCACGGTCATCGCGCTCGTCGACTTCTTGCGCAGCGGCCCAGGGCAGCAGGCCGTCGGCGAGCGCGCGATGCGCATCGTCGAAGAACGGCAGCGCAAGGTGCGCAGTCGATGGCGGGGCGGGTGCTTTGGTCATCATCGCGTCAGTCTCCGCCGAACACCGGCTTGCGCTTGGCCGCGAAGGCTTCGTACGCGCGCTTGAAGTCTTCCGTCTGCATGCAGATGGCTTGTGCCTGCGCTTCGGCCTCGATGGCCTGGTCGATGGTCATCGACCATTCCTGCGACAGCATGGTCTTCGTCATGCCGTGCGCGAAGCTCGGGCCTTCGGCCAGCTCGCGCGCAACCTTCGTGGCGGCTTCGAGCAGCGCATCGCTTTCGTGCAGCGCGTTGAAGAAGCCCCAGGCGTGGCCTTCCTGCGCCGTCATCGCGCGGCCGGTGAACAACAGCTCCGATGCGCGGCCCTGGCCGATCACGCGCGGCAGCAGTGCGCAGGCGCCCATGTCCGCACCGGCAAGACCCACCCGCGTGAAGAGGAATGCAGTGCGCGTGGCGGGCGATCCGTAGCGCAGATCGCAGGCCAGAGCGATCATCGCGCCGGCGCCGGCACACACGCCGTCGATGGCTCCGACGATGGGCTGCGGGCACGCACGGATCGCCTTCACCAGGTCACCCGTCATGCGCGTGAACTCCAGCAGCTCGGGCATGCGCATGCCGGTCAGCGGGCCGATGATCTCGTGCACGTCGCCGCCAGAGCAGAAGTTGCCGCCCGCGCCGGTCACGACGATCGCCTTCACGTCGGTCGCGTAGTTCAGCGCGCGGAACAGGTCGCGCAACTCGGCATACGAGTCGAACGTGAGCGGGTTCTTGCGCTCCGGCCGGTTCAGCGTGACGGTGCCGACGCCGGCCTCGTAGCTCCATGCGAAGTGCTCGGCCTTGTAGCCTGCCTTCGCTTCGAATTGCGCGCGCATGGGGTTGCCTGCGCCGATGTAGTGCTTCATTCGGTCTCCACTATCAATTGGTTGTGTGAGTGTTCCTTGACCTTGCCGAGCAGCTTGTGGAGCTGCGAGATCTCCTTGCCGCTGAGGCCCGCGAAGGCCTCGACGATCCAGTCTTCGTGCTGCTGCGCCATTTCGTTGAAGAGCTTGCGCCCGCGCGGCGTGAGGCGCACGCGCCAGGCGCGGCGGTCGCCCTCGACGTTGATGCGCTCGACCAGCCCTTCGGTCACGAGCTGGTCGGTGATGCCGGTCACGTTGCCGCCCGTCACCATCATGCGGCGCGAGAGCTCGTTCATCTTGAGACCGTCGGGCGAGCGTTCGAGCTGCGACATCAGGTCGAAGCGCGGCAGCGTGGTGGCGAACTGCGAGCGCAGTTCGTTGCGCACCTGCTTCTCGATCAGCTGGGTGCAGGTGAGCAGCCGCAGCCAGAGCCGCAGTGCTTCGGGGTGTTCGCTGTGCGCGCGCGCTTCGAGGTCCATGTCAGTGCGTCTCCTCGCCGCTCTGGGCGGCCATCGCGGCATTCGCTGCCGCTGCGAGCTGTTGCTGCTTGGCGATCTCGCGGTACATCTGGTCGCGTCCGCTCAGGTATTGCTTGGGCCAGTCGACGTCGCGGCTCTGCAGCTTGGCGGCTTCGTGCAGCGTCCACGCCGGGTCGGCCAGGTGCGGACGCGCGACGGCGCACAGGTCGGCGCGGCCGGCGGCGATGATGCTGTTGGCCTGGTCGGCGTCGGTGATGGCGCCGACCGCGATGGTCGAGATGCCGACCTCGTTGCGGATGCGGTCCGAGAACGGCGTCTGGTACATGCGGCCGTACACCGGCTTCGCGTCGCGCGTGGTCTGGCCGGAAGACACGTCGATGAAGTCGGCGCCGGCTTTCTTGAAGAGGCGCGCGATCACGATTGCATCGGCATCGGTGTTGCCGCCGGGCGCCCAGTCGTGCGCGGAGATGCGCACGCTCATGGGCTTGTCTGCTGGCCACACGGCGCGCATGGCGCGGAACACTTCGAGCGGATAGCGGCAGCGCGCTTCGATGTCGCCACCGTATTCATCGGTGCGCAGATTGGTGAGCGGGCTGATGAAGGCCGACAACAGGTAGCCGTGCGCGCAGTGCAGTTCGAGCCAGTCGAAGCCGCATTCGACGGCGCGACGGGTGGAGGCGACGAACTGGTCGCGCAGCGTGTTCATTTCGGCGCGCGTGATGGCGGCGGGCAGCTGGTTCTGTTCGCCGTAGGGCAGCGCGCTCGCAGCCAGCAGCGGCCAGTTGCCGCTTTCGAGCGGTTCGTCGGTGCCTTCCCAGCCCACGCGGGTGGAGCCCTTGGGGCCGCTGTGGCCGAGCTGCATGGCGATCTTTGCGCTCGACTGCGTGTGCACGAAATCGACGATGCGCTTGAACGCGGCCTGCTGCGTGTCGTTGTACAGGCCCGTGCAGGCCGGCGTGATGCGGCCTTCGGGCGTCGGGCTGGTCATTTCGACGAACACCATGGCGGCGCCGCCGAGAGCGCGCGCGCCCAGGTGCACGAGCAGAAAGTCTTGAGGCACGCCGTCGACCGCGCTGTAGGTGGCCATCGGCGACACCAGGATGCGATTCTTCAGCGTAAGCCCGCGCACCTTGTAGGGCATGAGCATCGGCGCCATCGCCTTGCCGCCCGCAAGCCATTGCTCGTAGCCGCCGAGCCATTGCGTGTCGCGCACGCGCAGGTTCTCGTGGCTGATGCGCTGCGAGCGCGTGAGCAGCGAATAGGCGAACTGCTCGATCTCCATGCCGGTGTAGCGCGGCACGTTCTCGAACCACTCGGTGGAGTTGCGCGCGGCGTTCTGGATCTTCAGTACCTCGACGCTGCGGCGCGCTTCGTAGCCTTCGAGCACATGGTCGACCGTGCCGCCCTGCGCGAATTCGTTGGCCAGGTCGATCGCGTCTTCCAGCGCGAGCTTGGTGCCCGAGCCGATGGAGAAGTGCGCCGTGTGCGCGGCGTCGCCCATCAGCACCACGGGCACCGAGCGGCCTTCGACGTCGATGCGGTGCGTCCAGCGCTCGCACACCACGCGCGGAAAGCGGATCCAGTTGGCCGAGCCGCGCAGGTGCGTGGCATTGCTGATCAGCGAGTGGCCACCGAGGTACTTGGCGAACAGCTTCTCGCAGAAGGCGATGGCCTCGGGCTGCTCCATCTGGTCGAGGCCATGGGCCTTCCAAACGGCCTCGGGCGTCTCGACGATGAAGGTCGATGTCTTGTCGTCGAACTGGTAGGCATGCGCCTGGAACCAGCCGTGCTCGGTCTGTTCGAAGGCGAAGGTGAAGGCGTCGAAGGTCTGGTGCGTGCCCAGCCAGACGAAGCGGCAGTTGCGCAGATCGACGTCGGGCTTGAACACGTCGGCGTAGCGCTGGCGGATGCGGCTGTTGAGGCCGTCGCTGGCAATGACCAAGTCGGCGTTGTACTGCGCGGCAATGGCCTGGTCGTCGGTGGCGTCGGTCTCGAACACCAGATCGACGCCGAGCGCGAGGCAGCGCTCCTGCAGGATGTTCAGCAGCCGCTTGCGGCCGATGCCGCAGAAACCGTGGCCTCCCGAGCGTACCTGGCGGCCCTTGAAGAACACCTGGATGTCGTCCCAGTGATGGAACTCGTTGCCGATGAGCGCCGCGGTGTCGGCGTCGGCCGCGCGCAGGTTGCCCAGCGTCTGGTCGCTCAGCACCACGCCCCAGCCGAAGGTGTCGAAGGGGCGGTTGCGCTCCACCACGGTGATCTGCAGCGCAGGGTTGCGCGCCTTCATCAACAGGGCGAAGTAGAGACCCGCCGGCCCCCCGCCAATGCACAGGATGCGCTGGAGGTCCGAAGCGGGAGCGGATTTGAGCGGGCTGATGCTGTTCATGGTTCAATAGTTTAGACATAAACAATCTCATGTCAATCCCGATTCGCACCGGGCGCCCGGCGTGCCGCTCGCGGCCGCCGCTGACACGGGTAGTCATGCAAAAACTTGGAAAAATCAATACCATGGGCCCCATGCAAAACTTGATACCCAAGATCGAGTCGCAGCTGGCTTCGCTGCCTGTCCCCATCGCGCTGGAGCTGCCAGATGGCAGGCGCGTTGCCCAGGCGGGAGCCCGCGTCACCCTGGCCTTCAAGGAGTGGACGGTGCTCGCCAAGCTGGCGGCCCGACAGGTGGGAGCCATCGGCGAGGCGTATGTCGAGGGCAAGGTGCAGATCGAGGGCGCCATGCGCGACCTGATCGACGCCACCGTCGGCATGCTGCCCGGCAACCCCGCCGAAACCGACACCGGCTGGTGGAGCCGCCTGCAGCACCGGGCCAAGTCCCATGGTTCGCATTCGCTGCGCAAGGACGCGGCCCAGATCGAGTTCCACTACGACGTCTCCGACGACTTCTACGCGCTGTGGCTGGACCCGCGCCGCGTGTATTCATGCGCCTACTTCCGCACGCCCGACCTCACGCTGGCGCAGGCGCAGGAAGCCAAGCTCGACCACATCTGCCGCAAGCTCATGCTGCAGCCGGGCGAGCGCTACCTCGACATCGGCTCAGGCTGGGGCGCGCTGCTGCTGTGGGCGGCCGAGCACTACGGCGTGGACGCCACCGGCATCACGCTGTCGAAGAACCAGCATGCCTACGTGCAGCGGCTCATCGAGCAGAAGGGCCTGCAGGGCCGCGTGCGCGTCGAGCTGCGCGACTACCGCGAGCTGTCGGTCGACCAGCCCTTCGACAAGATCTCGTCGGTTGGCATGTTCGAGCACGTGGGCGCGGCCAACATGCCGACCTACTTCCGCAAGATCCATTCGCTGCTGAAGCCGGGCGGCCTGGTGATGAACCACGGCATCACCTCGGGCGAGCTCAACTATCGCCAGCTGGGCGCCGGCATGGGCGACTTCATCGAGAAATACATTTTCCCCGGCGGCGAACTGCTGCACGTGACGCACGTGCTGCGCGAGACGGCCGCGGCTGGCCTGGAGATGGTCGACACCGAGAGCCTGCGCCCGCACTATGCGCGCACGCTCTGGGCCTGGTCGGATGCACTCGAGGCGCAGCTCGACACCGCTCGCGAGGTGCTGCAGCGCAACGGCGGCCGCCAGGCCGAGAACGCCGAGCGCGTGCTGCGGGCCTATCGCCTGTACCTCGCGGGCTCGGCCATGAGCTTCGAGCAGGGCTGGATCTCGCTGCACCAGATGCTGTCCACCAGGCCCGACGGCAAGGTCGAGCACGGCGTTTTGCGCGGCGCGCAATCGGTGTACCCTTTTGCCCGTGACTACATCTACAAGTGAGTGAAAACACCATGCTCTATCGATTCCAGTCCCGAGCCTCCCCCGACTTCGTGATGCTCGAAGTGCATGCGCGCCAGTTGCTGGACATCGTCGGCAAGTCGGCGGCCCCGCAAGGCATCATCACGGTCGAGCAGATCCCCGGCGCCATCGCGGCCATCGAAGCCGCGCTGGCGCGCGAGGGCTCCAACGCCCACAACAACGACGACTACGCCGTCGAAGGCCACGCCAACGAGGCCGAGAAGCAGCATGTCGGGCTGCACCAGCGTGCAATCCCGCTGCTTCACATGCTCAAGGATTCACTGGCCGAGAAGAAAGACGTGACCTGGAAGACCTGAGGTCCGTCAGTCGACTTTCGCGCCTGAGTCTTTGACGACCTTCGCCCACTTCACGTGCTCGCTCGCAATGAGCTTCGTGAAGTCGGCGGGTGAATTCCCGCTCGGAATCGCGCCCTGCGCGAGCATCTTTTCCTTGATGGCCGGCGTGCCCAGCGACTTGGCCACTTCCTGCTGAATCCGGTTCACGATTTCGGGCGAGGTGCCGGCCGGTGCCAGCAGCCCGAACCACGAGCTCGCCTCGAAGCCCTTGAGCGACGGGCCTCCCACTTCTTCCACCGTCGGAATGTCCGGCAGGGCAGGCGAACGCTGCGCGCTCGTCACAGCCAGGGCCGTGAGCTTGCCGGCCTTGATCTGCGCCATCGACGAGGGCAGGTTGTCGAACATCACGTCGGCGTTGCCGCCCACCATGTCCAGCAGCGCCGGGCCCGAGCCCTTGTACGGGATGTGCGCCATGAACGTGCCCGTCATGCTCTTGAACAGCTCGCCCGCGAGATGGATCGACGTGCCGCTGCCGCTCGACGCCATGTTCAGCTTGCCCGGGTTGGCCTTGGCGTACTTGATGAAGTCCTGCACGTTGCGGATGTTCAGCGTCTTGGCCTTGTCGGCGTTCATCTCCATCACGTTCGGCACGGCGGCCACCAGCGTGATGGGCGCGAAGTCCTTGATCGGGTCGAAGGGCAGCTTGGGGTACAGCGCGCGGTTGATGCCGTGCGTGCCCACCGTGCCCATCAGCAGCGTGTAGCCGTCGTTCGGCGCGCGCGCCACGATCTCGGCGCCCACGTTGCCGCCCGCGCCCGCACGGTTGTCCACGATGAACTGCTGGCCGAAGGCCTTCGACAGTTCGGGCGCGACGGCGCGCGCCAGGATGTCGGTGGTGCCGCCAGCTGCAAACGGCACGACGATGCGCACCGGCTTGGTCGGCCAGGTGCCTTGGGCCCACGAAGGGGCGGCCATCAGGGTCAGGGCGGTGGCTACGGATGCGGCCAGCGCGGTGCGGCGACTGGGCTTGAAGAGAGAGAAAGAAGAAGTCATGCGCGCGTTTGTACAGGTGCGCGCCGCGGGCGTCGCGAGTGAAAACCCCGTGAGCCGGTGGGTCGACGCACGGTCGGCTCAGGCCACCTGCATCCGCTGCGCAAACCGCTCGTTGCGAAAACGCTCGAGCACGAAGTCGATGAACACGCGCGTCTTCGGCGGCAGCAGCTTCTTGCTCGGGTAGTAGAGCCACACGGCGCCCGCGTCCTGGTGCCATTCGGGCAGCAGCCGCAGCAGTTCGCCGCTGCGCAGCCCGCGCTCCACGAAGGGCATCGGCAGCATCGCCACACCCAGCCCCATCAGCGCCGCGTGCGCGATGGCTTCGGGGTCGTTGAAGATTGCGCGCGGCCGGGGCAGATCGACCGTGACCTCCTCTCCGCGTGCCTGCCGCAGCGTCCAGCTGCGCAGCCGCCCCGTGGGCGAGGAGCGGCGCAGCAGGGTGTCGAGTTCCACCAGATCCGAGGGGTGCCGCGGCCGCTTGCGTCCCTCCATGTAGCGCGGCGACGCCACCGCCACCACGTGGATGCGCGCCAGCTCCCGCGCCACCAGCCCGGCCGACAGCTCGATGCCGCCGCCGATGGCCGCGTCGAAGCCTTCGCCGACCAAGTCGACCTGCTGGTTGTCGAAATGCCAGTCCGGCAGGATGGCCGGGTAGCGCGCGAGAAAGTCGCCCATCAGCGGCAGCACGTGCTCGCGCCCGAAGGCCTGGCCCATGCTCACCTTCAGCGTGCCGGCGGGCTGACCGTCGTCGGTGTCGATGCCGGCCACGGCCTCCTGCAGCGTGGCCAGCGCGGGGCCGATCTGCGCCAGGAAGCGCTCGCCGCCCTCGGTGAGCGTCAGGCTGCGCGTGCTGCGCTGGAACAGCCGCACTCCCAGCCGCGCCTCGAGCCGCGCCACATTCTTGCTGACCGCGGCCGGCGTCAGCCCCAGGCGCCGGGCGGCGGCCGAGAAGCTGCCGCCCTCCGCGCTCTGCACAAAGGATTCGAGGTGATTGAGCGGTTCCATGGCCGCATTGTCTTTCTCATCTTCAACTTTGGGTTGAATTTGATTGCGCCAATTGATGGCTACCGCCGAGGGAATGAAATGCCGACACTGAAGGTCTTCTTTCTCCCGTCCTCCTTCAACTGATCGGAAAAATCATGACTTCCAGCACTGCTTCTTCTTCCCCCGTCCTGGCCGGCAAGGTCGCCTTCGTCACCGGCGGTTCGCGCGGCATCGGCGCCGCCATCGTGCGGCGCCTGGTGCGCGACGGCGCCGCCGTGGCCTTCAGCTACGCCAGCTCGGCCGCCCCGGCCGACGAACTGGTGCGCAGCATCCAGTCCGAAGGCGGCCGCGCCCTCGCGCTGAAGATCGACAGCGCCGACGCTGCCGCGCTCACCGCCGGCATCGACGAAGCGGCCCGCGCCTTCGGCAAGATCGACATCCTCGTGAACAACGCCGGAGTGTTCCTCGGTGGCACCCTCGACGACTTCTCGCTCGAAGATTTCGACAAGACGCTGAACGTCAACGTGCGCGCCGTGTTCGTCGCGGCCAAGGCGGCCTCGCGCCACATGGGCGAAGGCGGCCGCATCATCAACATCGGCAGCACCAACGCCGAGCGCATGCCTTGGCCGGGCGGCAGCGCCTATGCGATGAGCAAGTCGGCGCTGGTCGGCATGGCCCAGGGCCTGTCGCGCGACCTCGGCCCGCGCGGCATCACGGTCAACAACGTGCAGCCCGGCCCGGTCAACACCGACATGAACCCGGTCGACGGCCCCAACGCTGCCGCCATGCACGGCCTGATGGCGCTGGCCCGCCATGCCCATCCGGAAGAAATCGCCGGCATGGTCGGCTACCTGGCCAGCCCCGAAGCGGCGTTCGTGACCGGTGCCAGCCTGAACATCGACGGCGGCTTCGCGGCCTGACTGTTGCTCGCCAGGCCGGTCCCTTCTTCTCTACTTATTTCTCTTATTAAAGATAGTAGTAGATAAGGGTAAACCCCTGCTGTGGAAACTGCGCTTTTTTCCATGGCTGACAACGACTTGTGCTGCCTGCTTCACTGTGCGCACCTCTGCTTTCGGGGCTGCCTCGAAAGAGGAACAACTTAAGGGCGATCGGGCCGGCTGTGGACAACCGGCTCCTTGTGCCAAAACTTTCCCCAGAGTTTTCCCGCGCGTCTGCGCTCAGCGTCTGCACGCAGTGAAGACACCGGAGCGGGTCGTCCTTCGCCTACGCAGGGTCGCCCGATGTGACGACGCGGCGGCGCTGTCGATCTTTCAACCATGGGTCTTCGCTCAGCCGCCAGAGCAATCAATGAAAGCAGAGGCAAGGCTGAACCCTGCAGACCCGGCCCGTCGCACAGACGGGCAACGAAAGGACCCCGACATGGCATACACCGAAGCAACCACAGACACCCTGAACACAGGCCCTATCCTCGCCAACGACGAGGTCGTGGACGTGCTCAACGACCTGCTCGAAAATTCGCGTGACGGCGAATACGGCTTTCGCGCCTGCGCCGAAGAAGTGAAGGACCCTGCGGCAAAGCAGCTGTTTGCCAGCCGCGCAGAACAATGCAGGAAGGCCGGTGCCGAACTGATCGCGCTCGTCACCACCTACGGCGGCACACCGGCCTCCGGCGGCACCACCAGCGGCGCATTGCACCGCGGCTGGGTGCACGTGAAGGGATCGCTGGGCGCTAACAGCGAGCTTTCGATCCTGGAGTCGTGCGAGCGCGGCGAAGACGCGGCGGTTGCACGCTATCGCAAGGCGATGAAGCAGAACCTGCCGGCCGACGTGCGCGGCGTGATCGCAATGCAGGCCGAGGGCGCGCAGCGCAACCACGACCAGATCCGCGACCTGCGCAATGCCGCGCGTGCGCGTGAGTAACTCGCGCTGATCGGATTCGCGCCGATCTCGCGGCGCCTCACGAAAAGGCCGGGACCTCCCGGCCTTTTTCGCGCGCGCCTTCGCCCGGATAGCGCACGCATTGCAGCGCCTCGAAACCCTTCTGCGTGACGGCAAGCACCTGCACCACGCGCAGGCCCGGCATCTTCGCGATGTCCGCGGCCGAGGGCACCAGCGCGAGCACCAGTCCGGCCGCGCGCAGTTTCAGGACTTCATCGATGTCCTTGCGCGAGGACATCACCATGGGTAGCCGCGTGGCGGCAATCTGCCTGAGCATGAGCATGTCTGTGAGCATTTTTTGTCTCCTTGTTCATCGGCGACAAAGGTCGGGAGAGCGTTCGGAATAAGGCCTCCCGCTGGGCGGGAGGGATGCGAAAGATACCGGGCCGCACACGCCCGCAACGTAGGACCGCATCCCGCGACAAGGGTCGCAATGCGCTCCGGGAATTCCCGGATGCCCAGAGTCCCGCCGCGATGGGATAGTTAGTTCGCCCTTCAAACTAACTAATTTCTTACACGGCTGATCCCTGCGGGGCGCACCAACATTGGAGAGACATCGATGCAACTGAAACACACCCTGGCCGCCATGGCCTTCGGTCTCACGGCCGTGGGCGCGATGGCGCAGACCGTGGTCGGCGTGAGCTGGTCGAACTTCCAGGAAGAACGCTGGAAGACCGACGAGGCCGCCATCAAGGCCCAACTGGAGAAGCTCGGCGCCAAGTACATCAGTGCCGATGCGGGCGGCTCGCCCGAGAAGCAGCTCGGTGACATCGAGGGCCTGATGTCCAAGGGCGCCAAGGCGCTCATCGTGCTGGCGATGGACAAGGACGCCATCCTGCCCGCCGTCACCAAGGCCACGCGCCAGAAGGTGCCCGTGGTGGCGTACGACCGGCTGATCGAGGCGCCCGGCGTCTTCTACATCACCTTCGACAACGTCGAGGTCGGCCGCATGGAGGCGCGCGAAGTCTTCAAGGTCAAGCCCAAGGGCAACTACGTGATCATCAAGGGCTCGCCGAGCGACCCGAACGCCGACTTCCTGCGCGCAGGCCAGCAGGAAGTGCTCGACGCCGCCGTCAAGAAGGGCGACATCAAGATCGTCGGCGACGAATACACCGAAGGCTGGAAGCCCGAGGTCGCGCAGAAGAACATGGAGCAGATCCTCACCAAGAACGGCAACAAGGTCGACGCGGTGGTCGCGGCCAACGACGGCACGGCCGGCGGCGCGGTGGCTGCGCTCACGGCCAAGGGCATCCGCGGCATTCCGGTGTCGGGCCAGGACGCCGACTTCGCGGCGCTCAACCGCATCGCGCTGGGCACGCAGACCGCCACCATCTGGAAGGACTCGCGCGAACTCGGCCGCGAAGCCGCCACCGCCGCCGTGGCGCTGGCCGCCGGCAAGCCGGTAGACAAGGCCGCGCCGTGGGCCGGCGGCGCCAAGAAGATCTCGCTGTCCTCGCGCCTGCTGACGCCGGTGCCGATCACGCGCGACAACCTCGACGTGGTCGTCAAGGCCGGCTGGATCAAGAAGGACGAGCTTTGCAAGGGCGCCTCGGGTGCGAGCGCACCCGCCGCCTGCAAGTAAGCCGTAGCAACGGACGCGCCGGTCGCGCGTCCATCCGCGCAACGCTGCCGCCTCGGGCCGGCCCATCACGGGCCTGGCCAGGGCAGGTTGCGCACCTGTAGTCCCTGGGGGTTTCAAGAATGAGCAATCCAACACCGGGCTGGTGGCGCCGCACGGGCATCGACCTGCGGCTGATATTGATGTGCGTGCTGCTGGCCGTGATGGCCGTGGTGTTCAGCGTCATGTCGGGCGGCGTGTTTCTGTCGCCCGAAAATCTCTACAACGTCGCGCAGCAGACGGCCGTGGTCGGCATCGTGTCGACCGTGATGGTGCTGGTCATCGTGGCACGCCACATCGATCTGTCGGTCGGCTCGGTGATGGGCTTCGTCGGCGTGCTGATCGCGTACCTGCAATACACCTCGGGCTGGTCGTGGCCCACGGCCTGCCTCGCGGGGCTCGCGGTGGCGCTGCTGGTGTCCATCTACCAGGGCTGGCTCACGGCGGTGCTCGGCGTGCCGTCGTTCGTGGTCACGCTGGGCGGCCTCATGTCGTTTCGCGGCGCGGCCTTCCTGGTGGCCGACGGCAAGACGCAGCCGGTGAACGACGAATTCTTCCAGCGCCTGGGCGGCGGCTATGACGGCGGCATCGGCGTCACCGCGAGCTGGGTGCTCGCTGCCATCGTGGCGCTGGTGCTGTTCGGGCGCATGCTGCAAAAGCGCCGCGCGCGCCAGCGCTACGACATACCGACCGAGGCGCTGTGGCTCGACGTGCTGATCACCGCGGTGCCGGTGGCGGTGGTGATCGCCTTCGCATGGGTCATGAACAACTACCAGATCTCGTCGAAGAGCGAGCCGCAGGGCATTCCGATTCCGGTGCTGATCTGGGCAGTGGTGGCGATCGTGCTGTCGTTCATCGTGCACCGCACGCGCTTCGGGCGCTATGTGTTCGCGATGGGCGGCAATCCCGACGCTGCGGCGCTGGTGGGTATTCCGGTCAAGCGCGTCACGCTGATGCTGTTCGCGCTGCTGGCGGTGCTGGTCACCATTGCGGCCATCGTGTCGATCGCGCGGCTCAACGCGGGCACCAACTCGCTGGGCACGGGCATGGAGCTGTACGTGATCGCGGCGGCCGTCATCGGCGGCACGGCGCTCGCGGGTGGCAGCGGCTCGATCTTCGGGTCGGTCCTGGGCGCGCTGATCATGCAGTCGCTCGACAGCGGCATGCTGCTGCTCGACGTGCCCATCGGCAAGCGCATGGTCATCATCGGGCAGGTGCTGATCGTGGCCGTGGTGTTCGACGTGCTGTATCGCCGCAAGTTTGGGGAGAACTGAAATGGCAGACATCGACACCTCCAGACCCCTGGTGGAACTGCGCGAAATCCGCAAGGCCTTCGGCGGCGTCAAGGCCGTGGACGGCGTGAGCGTCAATCTCTACCCCGGCGAAGTGGTCGCGCTGCTGGGCCACAACGGCGCCGGCAAGTCCACGCTGATGAAGATGCTCGCGGGCGCCTACCCCATCGACTCCGGCGACACGCTGATCGCGGGCGAGAAGGTCAACATCCGCACGCCCGCCGAAGCGCAGGGCCAGGGCATCGAGACCATCTACCAGACCCTCGCGCTGGCCGACAACCTCGACTCGGTGTCGAACCTCTTTCTCGGCCGCGAGAAGATGACCCCGTGGCGCACGCTCGACGATCACTTCATGGAAGTGCAGGCGCGCAAGGTGTTCCACCGCCTCAACAAGAACTTCACCAACATCCGCGTGCCGGTGCGCAGGCTCTCGGGCGGGCAACGGCAGGTGGTGGCGATCTCGCGCGCGCTGTACTTCAACGCGCGCATCCTCATCATGGACGAGCCCTGCGCGGCGCTCGGGCCGGAAGAAACCGCGATGGTCGGCGGCCTCGTGAAGCAGCTCAAGGCCGATGGCGTGGGCATCTTCCTCATCACGCACGACATGCCCGACGTGTTTTCTCTGAGCGACCGCCTCGCGGTGATGAAGAACGGCAAGCTGGTCGGCACCTACCGCACCGCCGACGTGACCGAAGACGAAGTGCTCGGAATGATCATTGCCGGCAAGCGGCCCGAGGGCAAGGAGCAGGCCCATCACGCCGACACTGCCGCGCTCGCCTGATGTTGTCGTGAAGACGATAGGCGACCAGCAACTGCTCAAGCGCATGAACCGCAGCGTGCTGCTGCGGCTGCTGCGCGCGCAGCCCGGCCTGTCACGCGCGCGGCTGGCCGGCGAGAGCGGCCTCACCAAGTCGACCGTGAGCCTGCTGGTGCGCGAGCTGATCGACGAAGGCTGGCTCAGCGAGGCCGGCGCCACCGTGGCCGACGGGCTCGGCCGGCCTTCGACGCCACTGCAGATCAATGTCGGCGTGCGCGCGCTGATGGGCGTGGAGATTGCGGTAGAGACCGTGCGCCTCGTGTGCGTCTCGCTGCAGGGTGAGGTGCTTCACTCGAACACCCACGCACTCACCGACGGCTCGCCGGCCGGCGTGTGCGCGCAGGTCGCGCGCATGGCGGCCGCCGCGAATGCGCAGCTGGAGCAACTGGGCCTGCGCCTGTCGAGCATCGGCGTGTGCGTGCCCGGCGCGGTGGACGACTGCACCGGCGTGGTTCGCTTCGCGCCCAACCTCGGCTGGCGCAACGTGAGCCTGCTGCCCGCGCTCGAAAAAGCCTTTGCCGCCATTGGCCTGCCTGGCGTGACCGTGCAACTGCAGAACGACGCCGATGCCGCCGCGCTTGGCGAATACGAGTTCGCGGCGGGCGAGGGCGAAGACCCGTTGGTCTTCGTCAACTGCGACGTCGGCGTGGGCGCCGGTGTGGTGCTGAACGACCGGCTCTTCACCGGCGCGCAGGGCATGGCCGGCGAGATCGGCCACACCATCCTTGAACTCGACGGGCCGCTGTGCTCGTGCGGCCGACGCGGTTGCGCCGAGGCCTTCTTCGGCTCGCGCGTGCTGGAGCGCAAGGGGGTCGACCTGCCGCGCGCCGCCGCCTTCTTCGGCGTGCTGCTGCAGAACCTGTGGGTCACGTTCAACCCGCGCGCGATCGTGCTCGGCGGCAAGGCGTGCGCCGAGCATCGCGGCTTTGCGCAAGCGGCGTTCGAAAGCATGAAGCGCCACGCTGACGATGCCGGCATGCCCGCGCCCGACCTGCGCACCGCGCGCTACGGCGCGCTGGCGCCTGCGGTGGGTGCAGCCGCGCTCGCGCTGCACGAATACCTGCGGCCGTTGCAGCCCGATGCGAAGGCGCGTCGCGCGCGTGCGCTGGCCCGCGCCGCGGCCTGATCAGTCCGCGGCGTCTTCTTTCCAGCCGCGCAGCCGGCGATAGAGCGTGCCGCGCGACACGCGCAACTGCCGCGCCGCCTGCGACACATTGCCGCCGTGCGCCACTAGCGTTTCTTCGATCAGCTTGCGGCTGTGCTCGCGCAGCGTTGTCTCGGCATGGAGCTCGGGCTCGCAGGCTTCGGCAGCAGGCATCTGCGCATCCTGCTCGATGGCCAGCGGCGTGGCTTCGCCGGGCATCGCCACCGCATGCCGGAAGTCCGCGCCATCCGCGCCCTTCAGCCGCGCCTGCACCCACACGCCCAGCCCGCTCGCCAGCCGCAGCGGCTGCGCCGCCTCACGCCGCCCAAGGCGCAGCAGGCTCGCAAGGTCGTGCCCCAGCAGGCATTCGACATCGCGCTCGTCCGCCGCTTCGGGCAGCCGGCCCAGCAGCCGCGCACCTGCGTTGTTGAGCCACGCGATCGTGCCGTCGGGCGCGATGCCGGCCAGCGCTTCGAGCGGCGTGCCCAGCAGAGTGGGGCTGGCCTGGAAGCGCAGGATCAGGTGGTCGCGCGACTGCGCCTGCAGCAGCCGGTTCTCGATGGTCGTGGCATAGAGCGCCACCATCGATGCCGCATCGAAGCCGAAGCGCCGCGCCTCCGCTGTGAGGTCGAGCACGCCGGCCAGTTGCCCCGTCACGTCGCGTATCGGTGCTGCCGCGCACTGCATCTGGCACAGCACGTCGAAGTAGTGCTCCGCGCCGTTGACCGTGCAGGCCTGGCCGGTGCTCGCCACGATGCCCGGTGCCGTGGTGCCGACGATGCGCTCGGAGATGTTCACGCCCACGCGCGCGGTCTTGCACAGCACCGGCTGGTGCGCCATGGCGGGCTGCTGCGTGACGTGCACCAGCACGCCCTCGCTGTCGGTGAGGATCACGCGGCAGTCGGTGCCCGCGAGCGCGTGCTCCATCTGCACCAGCTCCTGCCGTGCCACCTCGAGCAGTTCGCGGTTGCGCGCGAGCGTGGCGTGCAGCCGGCTCGGCGTGACCGCGTCGAAGGGCACGATGCGCTGGCGGTCGGTGTGCGTGCGGCTGCAGCGCATCCACGACTGGATCACCGCCTCGCCGACGAGGCCCGAGGGGCGCACGCCTTCCTCGAAGAACTGCTGCCGCGCGAGCGCCACGCGCTGCGCGGGCGTGCTGGCAAAGAGTTGGCGCGGCGCATCCGCCGTGCCGATTCTTCTTCCGTCGAGGGCCATGGTGTTCGCTGCCTCCCGCAAGGGACCGAGTCCGGGACCAACGCTGAATGTGTTCCGCAATGGAACAGCACCGGACTGGGGAAATCCCGAAGATGAATGCGAAGCCCGCACAGACCATCCTTGAGCCACAAAGGAGACCTGCGATGAAAAAAGCACACTCCGGGCTGCTCGTGCTCGCCGGCGCTTTGCTGTGCCTGGGCGCAAACACGGCGGCCACGGCCCAGAGCGCACAGGACCGCGCGGCAGCCGCCACTAGGCGCGTCGACGGCAGCTTCATCCGCGCCAACGCGGCGCAGAAGAAAACACCCGACTGGCCCAGCGTCGGCCTCGACTATTCGGAGTCGCGCTTCAGCCAGCTCGACCAGGTGAACGCCGGCAACGTCAAGCAACTGGGGCTGGTCTGGTCGTACAACCTCGAGTCGACGCGCGGCGTGGAGGCCACGCCGCTGGTGGTGGACGGCATCATGTACGTCACCGCCTCGTGGAGCGTGGTGCATGCCATCGACACCCGCACCGGGCAGAAACTGTGGACCTTCGATCCGCAGGTCGATAAGTCCAAAGGCTTCAAGGGCTGCTGCGACGTGGTGAACCGAGGCGTTGCGATCTACGAAGGCAAGGTCTACGTGGCGGCCTACGACGGCCGCCTGATCGCACTCGACGCAGCCACCGGACAGAAGGTCTGGGAGAAGAACACCATCGAGGGCCAGAAGGGCAGCTACACCATCACTGGTGCGCCGCGCGTGTTCAAGGGCAAGGTCATCATCGGCAACGGCGGCGCCGAGTACGGCGTGCGCGGCTTCGTCACCGCCTACGACGCGAAGACCGGCGACCAGAAGTGGCGCTGGTTCGTGGTGCCGGGCGACCCGGGCAAGCCCTTCGAAGACGAATCGATGGCGCGCGCCGCCAAGACCTGGGACCCGAGCGGCAAGTACTGGGAAGCCGGCGGCGGCGGCACCGCGTGGGACAGCTTCGCCTTCGACCCCGATCTCAACCTGATGTACGTGGGCACCGGCAACGGCTCGCCATGGGCTGCCAAGGCGCGCAGCCCCAAGGGCGGCGACAACCTCTACCTGGGCTCGGTGGTGGCGCTCAACCCCGACACCGGCAAGTACGTGTGGCACTACCAGGAGACGCCCGGCGACAACTGGGACTACACCTCCACGCAGTCGATGATCCTGGCCAACGTGAAGATCGACGGCAAGGCCCGCAAGGTGCTGCTGCATGCGCCGAAGAACGGTTTCTTCTTCGTCATCGACCGCACCAGCGGCAAGTTCATCTCGGCGAAGAACTTCGTCGAAGTGAACTGGGCCACCGGCTACGACAAGAACGGCCGCCCCATCGAGATTGCCGCGGCGCGGCAGAACGAGAAGCCCGGCGACAGCATCCCCGGTCCCTTCGGCGCGCACAACTGGCACCCGATGTCGTTCAACCCGCAGACCGGCTTTGCCTACCTGCCAGCGCAGCACGTGCCGATCAACCTGATGGACGACAAGGACTGGAAGTTCGACCAGAACGTGCCCGGCCGCCCGCACTCGGGCCTGGGCTGGAACCTCGGCAAGTTCGCCAATGTCGAGCCGCCCACGAGCAAGCCCTTCGGCCGCCTCGTGGCGTGGGACCCGGTGGCGCAGAAGGAAGCGTGGGGCGTCGACTACGCATCGCCATGGAACGGCGGCACCCTCACCACCGCCGGCAACCTCGTGTTCCAGGGCACGGCCGATGGCCGCCTGCTGGCCTACAACGCGAAGACCGGCGAGAAGCTGTGGGAAACGCCCACCGGCACCGGTGTGGTGGCCGCGCCCTCGACCTACATGGTCGACGGCAAGCAATACGTGTCGGTCGCTGTGGGCTGGGGCGGCGTGTACGGCCTGGCGCAGCGCGCCACCGAGCGGCAGGGCCCAGGCACGGTCTACACCTTCGCGGTGGGCGGCACGGCCAAGATGCCGGACTTCGTGCAGTACCGCATGGACAAGCTGGTGCAGGGCGTGAAGTACGACCCCGCCAAGGTCCAGGCCGGCACCATGCTCTACGTGAGCAACTGCGTGTTCTGCCACGGCGTGCCCGGCGTGGACCGCGGCGGCAACATCCCCAACCTCGGCTACATGGACCCGGCCTACATCACGAACCTGGACAAGTTCATCCTCAAGGGCCCGGCCATGGCGCGCGGCATGCCCGACTTCACGGGCAAGCTCTCGGGGGACGACATCGAGAGCATCAAGGCCTTCATCCAGGGGACGGCGGACGCCATACGCCCGAAGTAGGGAAGCCCGCTCTCTCCTTCTCTACCGGCCGCCGTACCAGTACTGGGTGCTGGCGGCCCAGGTCGAATCCGGGTATTTCGCGTGCAGGGTCTGAAGGCCCTTGCGCGACCAGTCGCCCACCGCCTTGTCCGGGCAGGTGTAGCGCGCCATCTTCACCGCGACCGATAGCGCCTGCGGCACCAGCGGATCAGCGCGGTTGCGCTGCATCAGCGCCAGGCTTTCCTGGGTGAAGTAGATCGAGTCCTGCGGAATGGCGCGCAACTTTGCGACCAGCGCGGCCTGTTGCGCGCGCTCTTCCTGCGGCAGGAACTCGGGCATCTCGAAATCGGCAGCCGTGGCGGCCTGCGGGCCGGTGGTCATCACGCCGAGCGGGCGGCACCACTTGCTGTAGCTGCCGGTGGCCATGCTGCGGTCGTACGCCGGTTCGAGCCAGGGCTTGAGCGGCGTGGGCCGGATGCCGTCTGCCACGGGCCAGTGCGGCGGCAACAGCACCTCGGTGGTGCTTGCCATGCGCTCCAGCAGCAGGTGACGCCAGGCGGCGGTGTCGGTGACCGACAGCGCCATCGAGCGGCGGATGCCGGCGATCATGTCCGGCCCCTTGGCGGTAGCCCCCTGCGACGGTGACGCGATACGCATCTGCGCAGCGCGGCGAGCGCTGGCGTAGTCCTCGGCCAGCACGGCGCGGGTCCATGCGGTCTCCAGCAGGGAGTCGCGCAGCGCGGGCGAGAGCGCCGGGTCGGCCGCGAGCCGCAGCCACATTGCGAGCGGCGCGCGCGTGTTCAGGAAGCGCGTCGCGTCGTCGTCGAAGGTGCTGGCCAGCGGCACCGCATTGGGTTTGGCTTCCATCGCCTCGGGGTCGCGGCGAGCAACCACCAGGCGGATCGCCAGGCGGCGCCATTCCTCTTCCGACGAGGCCGTGGGCAGCAGCAGCGCCTTCACGAGGTTCTGGCCCGAGAGGCTGTGTGCGATCAAGGGCGAATCGGCTGCACTGGCGACCAGTTCACGCGTCTCCTTGAAGCGGCCCTGCGCAAACAGGCGCTGGGCGCGCAACTGGGTGGCGGCGAAGCGTGCAGGGTGGTCTTCGGGCACGGCCGCCAATGCGGCCTGCAGTTCGGCCTCGCGCTTGTCGTCGGTGGCGGTGCTCACGGGCACCAGGCTTGCCGCGGCCATCAGCCAGGCGAGGTCGTGCGTGCGCTGGTAGTTGCTCCAGCTGAACTTCTCGCGCCACTTGTCCTGGGCGGTGATGCCGCTCGCCGGACCGTTGAAGCCGCGCACCGTGTTGAGCCACTGCACGAGATCCGACTTCTGATCCGGGCCTGCGTACGAACAACCGGCCATCATGCAGTAGCGGAACTCGTGGTTCAGCAACAGCAGCCTGGCGGCGGCGACATCGGGTGCGCCCATGGTCTTCAGGCTGTCGGCCAGGCGCTGCAGGCGCGTGCCGGGCGTGAGGTAGCGGATGCGCAGTGCCTCGGCCAGCCGGTGCACCGACGGATGCAGCGCCTGCAGGCGCGGGTTCTTCAGCAGCGGCAGCGCGATGGCATCGACCGCTTTGGTGAGTTCGGCCTGCTGCTTCAGCGCCTCGGGGCTTTCCTTGCCGGCGTCGTCCCGTTCCGAGAAAGACGGCTCGCCGCCCGGGTTCTGCCGCGCCAGCACGCGCAGCCGCATGTAGGCCGCGAGGTCGCGCCAGGGGCTGGCCTTGTCGGCCGCGATCTCGGTGAACGCGGTGTCGGCCTCGTCGAGATCGTCGGCGTAGAAGCGCTGTGCGGCCAGCTGGTAGGCGTGGTCGGCCTGCAGCCAGGCGGGGGCGCGGGGTGGCAGTTCGGGGATGGTGCCGGGCTCCTTGTTGCAGGTGTCGAACACCGCGTCTTGCGCCTGCAGCCAATGCCGCACGTAGGGGGTGGCCGCCTTGTCGCCGGCGGCACGCGTCATGCGCTGGGCCAGCGTCTTCGTGGCGTTGCGGACAGCGTCGCCGTAGAAGCAGTTGGGGCTCGCCTGCAGGCTGCTGGCGTTCCATTTCGGCTGCTGCTGCGATGGCGCCAGCAGGGCAGGCCTGTCGCGGGGCGACTGGGGATCGAGCTTCGCATTGGCGTCGTCGCGCGCTTTTCGCCATTCGATCCAGGCGTCGTCCGTTTCGGCCATGCGGTTGTCCTCTCGCGGCAGCTTCTCCAGCAGATCGGAGAAGGCCCGCACGGCGTCGGAAGAGAACGGCTGGCCGTGCAAGCGCCAGTACCAGAGCACCTGGTAGGGCACGAGGTAGTCGGTGTAGTAGCCCGCGGGCCGCTCGACGAACTCGCGCACCGGCTGGTCGGGCCGGGTGGTGGCGAAGAACAGGTCCTCGGGGTCGCCGCCGCCACTGGCATGAGCCGCGAGAGCGCTGCCGAGCAGCGCGGCCATTGCAAGCAGCCTGGCGCCGGCGCGCATCGCGTTTGCTGTTGAAGAAATCATTTGTGCGAATCCCTGTTGTCGAGTTGTTCGAAGTCTTCGTTCTTCCATGCGCCCGCGTGGAACACGTAGCGCCGCTTCACGCTGCCGAGCACGGGCCATGCCTCGCCGAGCATCAGCCCCGCCGCGTCGCGGCAGGCCGGCACCGTGGCTGCGCCCGCGGCGTGGAGCCGCTGGCGGATGCGCGCGGATTCCGCCCCCATGCGGAAGTACATCGGCACGATCTCGTCGAGCAGGCCGGCAGGCAGCCACGGATCGCTCATGCACCACGAGGCGAGCGCCGTGGCCGAGAGCCGCACGCCGCCGGCGCGCACCGGCTGCAGCCGCCGCAGCAGCGCGACATACGCCTGGCGCTGGCTGCGGCGCGCCTCGAAGTCGAGCTGCACCCAGCCCGATCGGTTGCCGTGCTTCGCGGCATGCTCGATGGCGGCGGCAATGGCCTCCTGCTGCGCGTCGTTGACGGGCGAGGGCGCGAGGTTGTCGAGTGAAACATGGACCACCGGCACCACGGTGGTGGCGCCCGGCTCGATGCGCAGCGGCCACTGACGCCAGCTCGTGCGGCTGCGCTCGCCGCTCAGCTGCACCGTGGCATGCAGGTAGGCCACGCCCGCGCCTTCTGGCAGCGCGGAAAAAAGCTGGGGCCGGTCCCAGACCCACAGCAGCGTCTGCGGCTGGGCCATGCCGTCATGCGCCAGCAGGGCCAGGAAGACCGGAAAGGCCGCGCTGCGAAAACGCATGGGAGAGGGCGAAAGGGGCGGGAGGGTGGAAGAAAAATCCCGGCCAGCATAACGAAAAAAGCCGCCTGGCCCGGGGGGCGCAGGCGGCCTTGCGGCTGCTTGTGGCTGCGGTGAATCGATCAGTCGGCGTACACGCCGGCAGCCTTGATGATCGGACCCCACTTCGCGATTTCAGCCGAGACGAACTTCTTGTGCTCCGCCGGCTCGACGCGCTTGTCGGTCGTGATCACGGCGCCCAGCGCTTCTTCGCGCTTGATGAAGCCCGGGTCCTTCATTGCGGCCTTGATGGCTTCGTTGAGCTTCTTCAGCACCGGCGCGGGCGTGCCCTTGGGCGCGTACATGCCATGCCAGATCGTCACTTCGAAGCCCTTCAGGCCCGACTCGTCCAGCGTCGGCAGGTCTTTCAGCGCGGGGGTGGTCAGGCGCTTGGCGGTGGTCACGGCATAGGCCTTGACCTTCTTGGCCTCGATCTGCGACGTGGTGTTGGTCGTCTGGTCGCACAGCAGGTCGATCTGGCCGCCCAGCAGGTCGGCGATGGCCGGGGCCGTGCCCTTGTACGGCACAGGCGTCATCTCGACCTTGATCGCGCTCTGGAACAGCAGGCCGCACAGGTGCGACGCAGCGCCCAGGCCGGCGTTGCCCAGATTGATCTTGCCCTTGTTGGCCGCGATCCAGGTCGTCAGCTCCTTGTAGTTGTTGGCGGGCAGGCCGGGCTTGCCGATCAGCGTCATCGGCACTTCGTTGACCATGCCCAGGTATTCGAAGTCGGTCTCGACGTTGAAGGGCAGCTTGCGATACAGCGCTGGCATCGTCGACATGCCGATGTGGTTCAGCAGCAGCGTGTAGCCGTCGGGGTTGGCGCGCGCCACCTTGGCGGTGCCGATGGAACTGCCCGCGCCCGCGGTGTTGTCCACCACGATCGTGGTGCCGAGCGTCTTCTGCATGGCCTCCGCCAGGTCACGCGCGACACGGTCGGTCGGGCCGCCGGCTGCGAAAGGCACCACCAGCGTAACGGTCTTGCCCGCGGGAAAGTCCTGGGCGTGGACACCGGCGGCTGCGGCGGCAATCGCCGCGAGGGCGAACAGTTTCTTCATGTCGTCTCCGGGAGGGGGGTAATAAAAACGCCGCGATCTTAAAGGCTGACTGCTGCCTGACCTATAGCGAATAGCCCTTAGGTTCGCGTCGTCATCCGATACCCTTGCTTCTTCCGCGCATGCCACCGCATGCGCCATGTAAAGCGAGAAAAAGCATTCCCATGACGACGACCCCCTCCCCCGCAAGCGCGCAGCGCCTGCCGCGCGATCTTGCGCTCGTCACCGTGGCAATCGATGCCGCGATGGTGCTGGTCAACATGGCCATCCAGCTCTGGCCCGATTCGCCCCACGGCGAGCAGCTGCGCAGCACCTATGCCCTGCCGGGCGTGTGGATACCGATGGTGTTCAGCATCGGCATGGCCTGGGTGCTGGCGGCGGCACTGGCCTGGAGTCACGGGCGCAACGCGCTCGAAAAGCGCGGCGTTGGCAGCGTGGCCCGGCTGCCCCAACCCCGCATCCGCTACGCCGCGGTGTACATCGCGGTGCTGGTGCTCAACTTCTACTTACTGAGCCCGCTGTTCTATGAAGTGCAACTGCTCTTCATGCCGGGCGGCCGCCTGCATGATTTTCTCGGCTCGACGTCCATGAGCGCGGCGATGGCGTTGTTCACGGTGCTGCAGTCCGTCGCGCAGTTGATCTTGCTCGTGCTCGGCGTGTGGGTCTCGGCCTGGTTCGCGTTGAGGGCGGCCAGTGCAGCGCCTTCCGATGCGCAGCAGCAGGACGACGATGAAGCCATCGGTGCATCGCCACGCCGTGCCGTGGCACTGGTGGGCGCCGCGGTGTTCGCATCGCTGCAGATGTGGAGCGGCGTGGTCGTGAGCCGCTGGACATCCGTCGCGCGCGGCATGGATGGGCTCGAACTGCTGATCGCCTGGATGCTGCCGCCATTGGTGGCCTTCGCGCTCGCGTTCTGGGGCGGCTGGCTGGGCGCCAATGCCGGGCTCGCGCGGGTGCGGCCTTTCAGGGCCGTGGCGGCCGCGGTGCTGGCCTTCGTGCTGGTGCAGGTCAGCTGCATCGCCATCGCATTGGCCTGGGTGATGCTGGCGACCTGGTCGCACAGCTTCGACAACGCGGGCGGCCTCATCGGCTTCGCCCTGGCGCTCGTGCTGGTCTATTCGGTGCTCGTGGTGGTGTTGATGCGTGCCGCCACGCGCTGGCTGTACCGCCGCGACTGACTGGCTACTTGTAGCTGCGCGCGTCCTCGATCACCTTGCCGTCGTTGGGCAGACCGCCCGCACCCACGACGACGACCTCGCCACGCAGCTTGGTCACTTCGCGGATCACCGCGCTCACGCGGGCCTCGAGCCCTTCGGGCACCGCCCCCGCGCATTCGAGCTGCAGCGTCATCTTGTCGTCGCCCATCTCGCCGGACACGATGAGCCGCGCGCGCTGCACTTCGGGAAAGCGCCGCGCGATCTCGGCCACCTGCGAGGGATGCACGAACATGCCGCGCACCTTGGTCGTCTGGTCGGCGCGGCCGAGCCAGCCCTTGATGCGCTTGTTGGTGCGGCCGGTGGGGCAGGTGCCCGCGAGCACGGCCGAGAGGTCCCCGGTGCCGAAGCGCACCAGCGGGTAGTCGGGGTTGAAGGTGGTGACGACGATCTCGCCGACCTCGCCATCGGGCACCGGGTCGCCGGTGCCGGGCCGCACGATTTCCACAAGCACGCCTTCGTCGATCACCAGCCCTTCGCGCGCGCTGGTCTCGTAGGCGATCAGGCCCAGGTCGGCAGTGGCATAGCACTGCGTGCCCTTCACGCCGTGCGCGGCAATCCAGTCGTGCAGGCTGGGCGGAAAGGCTTCGCCGGAGACGAGCGCCTTGGTGAGCGAAGGCAGCTTCTGCCCTTTCTCCTCGGCCTTCTCCAGCAATATCTTCAGGAAGCTCGGTGTGCCCGCATAGCCTTCGGGCTTCAGGTCGACCATGGCTTCGAGTTGCTGCTCGGTCTGCCCGGTGCCGCCCGCAAACACGGTGCAGCCCATGGCACGTGCGCCGCTTTCCATGATCGAGCCGGCGGGCGTCATGTGATAGCTGAAGCTGTTGTGAATGAGTTCGCCGCTGCGAAAGCCCGCCGCATGCAATGCCCGAGCGGTGCGCCAGTAGTCGCGCGCTTCGCCCTCAGGCTCGTAGATGGTGCCGGGGCTCGCGAACACGCGCGGCATGCGCGGGCCGCGCACGATGGTCGAGAAGCCGCCGAAGGGGTCGTCGGTGCGGCGTGCCTTCTGCAGGTCGAGCAATTCCGATTTGCGCGTGACCGGTAGTTTCGCCAGCGCCTCGCGTGTCGTGATGTCTGCGGGCTTCACGCCGTCCAGTATCTTTGCGAATGCGGGTGCTGCTGTCTGGGCCTGTGTGATCTGTTTTGGCAGCGCGGCCAGCAGGTCGCGTTCGCGTTCGGCCGGGTCGCGGATCTCGAGCTTGTCGTAGTGGTCGGTCATGTCCGTACCCTTTGTCTTTCAGTTCGGTTTTTCGCCACGCTGGCGTTCGTTCGGGGTGCGTGCGAATGACACCGGGTGCTCCCCTCCGAGAATGTCTCCTGTCGGCGTGATCGCACCCCGAGCAGCGACACATGAATACATCAAGCCAGCCACCTCTTGCGCCGCTTGTAGCTCTTCACATCGCGAAAGCTCTTGCGATCCGCACCGCCAACGCCAAGGTAGAACTCCTTCACGTCCTCGTTCTCGCGCAGGCTCTTGGCCTCGCCATCCATCACGATGCGCCCGTTCTCCAGGATGTAGCCGTAGTCGGCGTAGCGCAGCGCCATGTTGGTGTTCTGCTCGGCCAGCAGGAAGGTCACGCGCTCCTTGGTGTTCAGGTCTTTCACGATCTCGAACACCTCCTCCACGATCTGCGGCGCCAGGCCCATAGAGGGTTCGTCGAGCAGCACCATGCTCGGGTTGGCCATCAGCGCGCGGCCGATGGCGCACATCTGCTGCTCGCCGCCCGATGTGTAGGCCGCCTGCGAAGTACGCCGCGTCTTCAGGCGCGGGAAATATGCGTAGACCTTCTCCAGCGTCTGCTGCACCGCTGCCTTGCCATCGGTGCGCGTGTAGGCGCCGGTCATCAGGTTCTCTTCGATGGTCAGGTGCGCGAAGCAATGGCGGCCCTCCATCACCTGGATAAGCCCGCGCTTCACCAGCTCCGCTGGCGAAAGCGCCTCGATGCGATCCCCGCGCAGCTCGATGGTGCCCTTGGTGACAGCGCCGCGTTCGCCCGCGAGCAGGTTGCTCACTGCGCGCAGCGTGGTCGTCTTGCCCGCGCCGTTGCCGCCGAGCAGCGCCACGATGCCGCCGTCGGGCACCGTGAGCGACACGCCCTTGAGCACGAGGATCACGTGGTTGTAGATGACCTCGATGCCGTTGACATTGAGAAGGATGTTGGGTTCGCTCATGGTGTGGTCCGAAGCATTCGCAAGAACAGCGCGTGCAGCGCAGTGCTGTTCTTGCGAATGGCGGCTCTCGCGAGCCGCCACGGCACGCTCAGTGCATCAGGACTGGCAATCCGCTGCCTCGCGGCGCGTCAGCTTCTTCTCGCCCGCGTACTTGTCGGCAGCAGACTTCACCATCGGCTTGATGATCTGGTCGTCGGCCTGGTACCAGTCGGACATGTCGCCCCACTTCGCGCCGTCCCAGGTGTGCACGCGCGCCCAGGTCGAGCCCATGTGGTCCTGGCACGAAGTGCTCACCGGACGCATCACGCCCGAGAAGCCGAGTGCGTCGAGCTTCTTCTGGTCGAGTGCCAGGTTCTCCATGCCCCAGCGCACTTGCTCGCCGGTCATGACCTTGCCCTTGCCGAAGCGCTCCTGCGCGCGCTTCACGGCCTCGACGGTCAGCATCTGGATGATCACGCCGCGCGTGTAGAGCACCGAGCCCACTTCGTCCTTCGGGCCCGTGCCCTGGCCCTTGTCGTGCACCTGCTTCAGGATGTCCTGGATCACCTTGGGCTGCGTGCCCGAGGTGTTCAGCGCCAGCGCGTGGTAGCCCTTGGCATTGGCGCCCACGTCCTTCACGTCGGGCTCGGCGCCGGCCCACCACACGCCGTACATCTTCTCGCGCGGGTAGCCGGTGGCCACGGCCTCCTTCAGCGCGGTGGAGTTCATCACGCCCCAGCCCCACAGCAGCACGAAATCAGGGCGCTGCTGGCGCACCTGCAGCCAGGCCGACTTCTGCTCCACGCCGGGCGCGGTCACCGGGATCAGCGACAGCTCGAAGCCGTTCTGCTTGGCGCGCTCCTGCAGCAGCGGAATGGGCTCCTTGCCGAACGGCGAGTCGTGGTACACGAGGGCGATCTTCTTGCCCTTGAGCTTGTCCATGCCGCCTTCGGCCTTGCCGATGTGCTGGATCAGGATGTCGGCCGCGGTCCAGTAGGAGCCCATCAGCGGAAAGTTCCACTTGAAGACGCCACCGTCCTGCGAGGCGGCCAGGCCGTAGCCCAGCGTGATCAGCGGGATCTTGTCGGTCGGCACCTTGTCGGTCAGCGCGAAGGTGATGCCGGTGGCTTGCGGGTCGAACAGAGCAACGCCGGGGCGGCCCTTCAGGCGCTCGTAGCATTCCACGCCCTTGTCGGTGGCGTAGCCGGTCTCGCATTCTTCGTACGTGATCTTCACGCCGTTGATGCCGCCGGTCGCATTCACCAGCTTGATGTAGTCCTGCTTGCCGTTGGCCCAGGGCGTGCCGTTGGGTGCATAGGGGCCCGTGCGGTACACCAGCAGCGGGAAGAACTGCTCCTTGGCCTGCGCATTGGCGAGCGACGGCGCGAGCAGGGCGCCGAGGGTGCTGGCCACCAGGGCGGCGGTCAGAGCGAGCGATTTCAGTTTCATGCCTGTCTCCTTTGTGGGCACCTCGGTGCCGGGTTTTTTACGAACGGGAACTCATCAATCAATGAGGGAAGGGCCAGAGCCGCAGCTTCTCTTTGGCCGTGGACCACAGCCGCGCAAGACCATGCGGCTCGACGATCAGGAAGAACACGATCAGCGCGCCGAAGATCATGGTCTCCAGGTGCGAGGCCAGCGCGGTCGAAATCGAGAAGCCCAGCCACCCCGGCAGCTGGTTCAGAAACAGCGGCAGCAGCACGATGAACGCGGCGCCGAAGAAGCTGCCCATGATCGAGCCGAGCCCGCCGATGATCACCATGAACAACAGCTGGAACGAGCGGTCGATGCTGAACGCTGCCGGTTCCCACGCACCCAGGTGCACGAAGCCCCACAGCGCGCCGGCCACGCCGACGATGAAGCTGCTCACCGCAAAGGCCGTGAGCTTGGCGTACACCGGGCGAATGCCGATCACCGCGGCTGCCACGTCCATGTCGCGCATTGCCATCCACTCGCGGCCGATGGCGCTGCGCACCAGGTTCTTTGCCAGCAGCGCGAACACCACCACGAAGAGCAGGCAGAACAGATACTTCTGCACCGGCGACTCGATCGGCACGCCGAACACGTTGAGCCCCGCCACGCTCACCGAGCCCGACGAAGAATTGTTGGTGAACCACTGGATGCGCAGGAAGGCCCAGTCGGTAAAGAACTGCGCCGCCAGCGTGGCCACAGCAAGGTACAGCCCCTTGATGCGCAGGCTCGGAATGCCGAACAGCACGCCGATCACCGTCGCGCACAGGCCGCCCAGCAGCAGCGAGGCAATCAGCGGCATGCCGTCGATGCGCACCTGGAAGTTGTAGGCCGCGTACGCGCCCACCGCCATGAAGGCGCCCGTGCCCAGCGAGATCTGGCCGCAATAGCCGACAAGGATGTTGAGACCCAGCGCCGCGAGCGACAGGATCAGGAAGGGCGTGAGGATGGCGCGCATCCAGTAGTCGGATACGCCCAGCGGCACCACGACGAACGCCACGAGCAACAGCACCAGCATCGCGATGCGATCCTGCGCAATCGGAAAGATCTGCTGGTCGGCCCTGTAGCTCGACTTGAACTGACCGTTTTCTCTGTAGAACATTGCTCAGACCCGATCGATGATTTTTTCGCCGAACAGGCCTTGAGGCCGAACGAGCAGGAAGACCAATGCCAAAACATAGGCAAACCAGATCTCGATGCCGCCACCGAGCATGGGGCCGAGATAGATTTCGGACAGCTTCTCGCCCACGCCGATCAACAGGCCACCGATGATGGCGCCCGGAATCGATGTGAGCCCGCCGAGGATCACCACCGGCAGCGCCTTCAGCGCCACCAGCGAGAGCGAGAACTGCACGCCGAGCTTCGATCCCCAGATGATCCCGGCCACCAGCGCCGAGAAGCCGGCCACCGACCACACGATCACCCAGATGCGCTTGAGCGGAATGCCGATGGACTGCGCGGCCTGGTGGTCGTCGGCCACCGCGCGCAGCGCGCGGCCCGTAGCCGTCTTCTGGAAGAAGATGGCCAGCACCACCACGAGGCCGGCCGCCACCAGCGCGGCGATCAGGTCTTCCTGGCTCAGCAGCAGCCCGCCCTGGAAGGTGCCTTCGAGCACCATCAGCGGTTCCTTGGGCATGCCCACGTCGATCTTGTAGATGTCGTTGCCGAAGATCGTCTGGCCCACGCCGTCGAGAAAGTAGGCGATGCCCAGCGTGGCCATCAGCAGCGTGATGCCTTCCTGGTTCACCAGCTTGCTGAGCGCGAGCCGCTCGATCAGCCAGGCCACCACCACCATCACCGCCATCGCGGCAATGAATGCCAGGATGTTCGCGAGGATCTGGCTCTGGAAGCCGAACCACAGCGGGAACCACTCCGAGAAGCGCGCCATCGCCAGCGCCGCGAAGAGCACCATCGCGCCCTGCGCGAAGTTGAAGACGCCCGAGGCCTTGTAGATCAGCACGAAGCCGATGGCGATCAGCGAATAGAGCATGCCGACCATGAGGCCGCCGAAGAGGGTTTCGAGGAAAAAGCCCATCGTGTTCTTTCGTGATCAGTGCTCGACGCCGAGGTAGGCGCGGATCACGTCTTCGTTGTTGCGCACTTCATCCGGCGTGCCGTCGCCGATCTTCTTGCCGTAGTCCAGCACCACCACGCGGTCGGAGATGTCCATCACCACGCCCATGTCGTGCTCGATCAGCACGATGGTTGCGCCGAACTCGTCGTTCACGTCGAGGATGAAGCGGCTCATGTCCTGCTTCTCTTCCACGTTCATGCCTGCCATCGGCTCGTCGAGCAGCAGCACCTGCGGCTCCATTGCGAGCGCGCGGCCCAGGTCGACGCGCTTCTGCAGGCCGTAGGGCAGGCGGCCCACCGGCGTCTTGCGGTGTGCCTGGATTTCGAGGAAGTCGATGATGTGCTCGACGAATTCGCGGTGCCGCAGCTCCTCGCGCTCGGCGGGGCCCCAGCGCAGGGCTTGTGCGAGCAGGCCGCTCTTCATCTTGAGGTTGCGCCCCGTCATGATGTTGTCGAGCACGCTCATGCCCTTGAACAGGGCCAGGTTCTGGAAGGTGCGCGCCACGCCCATCTCGGCCACCTGGCGCGAGTTCATGTGCTTGAAGGTCTGGCCGCGGAAGGTGATGGAGCCCTGCTGCGGCCAGTACACGCCATTGATGCAGTTCAGCATCGAGCTCTTGCCCGCGCCGTTCGGGCCGATGATGGCGCGCACTTCATGCTCGCGTACGTTGAAGCTGATGTCGGTCAGCGCCTTCACGCCGCCGAAGCTCAAGCTGATGTTCTGCACGTCGAGGATGACGTCGCCTGTCTTCCGGGTGCTCATGCCGCCGCCTTCACGATGGGAAACGTCTTCGCTTCGACGACCTTCAGCGTGGCGCTGACAACCCCCGTGCGTCCGTCCTCGAACTTGACCTGGGTCTCGATGTACTGCTCGGTCTTGCCGCCGTAGAGCGCGGCCACCAGCACCGCGTATTTCTCGGCGATGAAGCCGCGGCGCACCTTGCGCGTGCGGGTCAGTTCGTCGTCGTCAGGGTCGAGCTCCTTGTGCAGCACCAGGAAGCGGGCGATCTGCGTCTCGCCCATGCCGTCTTCGCTCGCGAGGTCGGCGTTGACCTTGGCGATGCACTCGGCCACCAGCGCCAGCACGTCGGGCTTGCCGGCCAGGTCGACGTAGCCGCCGTAGGCGAGACCGCGGCGCTCGGCCCAGTTGCCGACGGCTTCGTAGTCGATGTTGATGGCCGCGCACACTTCGTCTCGCGCGTTGCCGAAGCACACGGCTTCCTTGATCTGCGGGAAGAACTTGAGCTTGTTCTCGATGTAGTTGGGCGCAAAGATCGCGCCGCTCACGAGCCGGCCCACGTCCTTGGCGCGGTCGATGATGCGCAGGTGCCCTTCGCTGTCGAGCACGCCCGCATCGCCGGTGTGGAAGTAGCCGTTTGCATCCAGCACTTCGGCCGTGGCGTCGGGGCGCTTGTAGTACTCCTTGAGCACCGATACGCCACGCACCAGCACTTCGCCGTCTTCCGCGATCTTCAGTTCGATGCCCGGCGCGGCCGTGCCCACGGTCTGCAGCTTGACCTTGCCGTCCTGCTGCAGGCACACATACGCGCAGGTCTCGGTCTGGCCGTAGAACTGCTTGAGGTTGACGCCGATGGAGCGGTAGAAGCGGAACAGGTCGGGCCCGATGGCCGCGCCGGCCGTGTAGGCCACGCGGATGCGGCTCATGCCCAGCACGTTGCGCAGCGGGCCGTAGATCAGCAGATTGCCAAGGCCGTACATCAGGCGGTCACCCGTGTCCACCGGCGCGCCGTTGAGGATGTCCGCGCCCACGCGCCGAGCCAGCGCCATGAACTTCGCGTACAGCCAGCGCTTGGGCGCGGCCGCGTCTTCCATGCGGATCGACACGGCCGTGAGCAGCCCTTCGAAGGTGCGCGGCGGGCCGAAGTAGTAGCTCGGGCCGATCTCGCGCATATCGTTCATCACCGTCTCGGCCGACTCGGGGCAGTTGAGCGTGAAGCCGCCCACCAGCCACTGCGCGACGGAGAACAGATGGTCGCCCACCCACGCCATCGGCAGGTAGCTCATGATGTTGTCGCCGGGGCCGAGCTTGTCGGTCTGCACGCCGCCGCGGCCGGCTGCGATGAAGCTCGCATGCGTCTGGCACACGCCCTTGGGGCGGCCGGTGGTGCCCGAGGTGTAGAGGATCACGCCGACATCCGTAGCCTCTCCGCTGGCCACCGCGCGGTCGTAGTAGCCGACGTTGGCCTTGTCGAACTCGCGGCCCAGCGCGCGCAGTTGCTCGTAGCTCATCAGGCCCGGCTGGTCGTAGTGGCGCAGGCCCTTGGGGTCGTCGTAGATGATGTGGCGGATGCCGTGCTGCTGGTCTTTCTGGAGCTCGCGGCATTCGAGCAGCTTGTCGACCTGCTCCTGGTCTTCGACGATCACGAAGTCGATGGCCGCGTCCTGCAGCATGAAGACCATCTCGCTTGCCACCGCATCCTGATACAGCGGCACCGGCACGCCGCGCAGGCTTTGCGCCGCGACCACCGCCATGTACAGGTGCGGCCGGTTGGCGCCGACGATGGCCAGGTTGTCGAAGGGCTTGAAGCCGAGGCTCGCGAGACCGCAGGCCATTTCGCGCACTTCCTGCGCCACGGCGTTCCAGGTCCAGGTTTGCCAGATGCCGAGATCCTTCTCGCGCACGGCGGGCGCCTCGGGTTGGGCGTCGGCATGCGCGAGCAGCAGACGGGGGAAGGTGGGGGCGGTTGTTTGCACAGTGGGCGGATCGTAGGTCTCACTTTGACGCCCGGTTGTCGTTCCAACGACAATCCTAGGGACACTACTCCCCGGAGTTTCCCGATGCCTCACGGCAATCTCAACCACAACGTGCTCGGCGGTTCGATCAAGGATCGCGTGCGTCCCGCCAATGCCGCTGAGCTCGAAGGCATCCCCTGGCTGCCCACGCTCACGCCCGCCGAGCGCCGCCGCGCCGAAGCCGCGCTGGTTGTGGGCGAGGCCGAGCCCGGCGACCTGGTGTGCCGCGTCGGCCGCTCGCCGACCTACTGGTTCGGCGTGGTCGAGGGGCTGCTCAAGATGAGCAACGACAACGCCGACGGCGGCTCGGTCACCTACACCGGTGTGCCGCCAGGCGGCTGGTTCGGCGAAGGCACGGTGATGAAGCGCGAGCCCTACCGCTACAACATCCAGGCGCTGCGGCGCAGCCTGGTGGCGGGGCTGCCGATCGAAAGCTTCCACTGGCTGCTCGACCACTCCATCGGCTTCAACCGCTTCGTGATGAACCAGCTGAATGAACGGCTGGGCCAGTTCATCGCGGCGCTGGAGATCGACCGGCTCAACAACCCCGACGCGCGCGTGGCACGCAACCTGGTGTCGCTGTTCAACCCGGTGCTGTACCCGGGCGTGGGCGAGGTGCTGCGTATCACTCAACAGGAGCTGGCCTACCTGGTCGGCCTTTCGCGCCAGCGCGTGAACGAGGCACTGAACGGCCTTTCGGCGCAGGGCCTGATCCGCGTGGAGTACGGTGGGCTGCGTGTGCTCGACCTGCCGGGCCTGCGCGCGACCGCGATGTCGAACAGGAAGAACGCCTCGGCGGAAACGGAAAACACATGATCCTCAAAGACCAGCTCCAGGTGGTGCCCGCGAATGCGGAAGCCGCCTTCATCCCACCGTCAGAGGCGCCGAAGACGAAGGCCGAGGACGCCGGCCCGACGCTGCAGGAGGCCATCGAACGCAACGAGGCGTTGAACGAGAAGCTCGATGCGCTCAACGAAATACTGGCCAAGCCGCTCAGCGAAATTCTGGCCGACCGCGAGAAGTTCGAAGAGGCCGCGCTCGCGTGGGACCGCTTCGGCGCGATGTGGATGCTCTCGCAACGCGCGATGCGACGCGTGGCGCTCGACCTCGCAGCGCAGCTCGGCGTGAGCGAGGAAGAAGTCGTCGCGCGTGCCATGGCCAATGCCAATGCAGTACTCAACGGCGCAGACGAGGTCGACCTCGACGGCACCATCGCGCCTGCGCAGCTGCAGCACATCGCCCGCCACCGCAACTTCCTGCGCAAGCAGTTCCGTACCGGCTGAGCACCAAGGCCTCTCGATACCGCTTAACCTCCCCGCCTTCGTTCAAGAAAGAGCTTCCCGATGACCGCTTCCCACCTCACCCTCATCACCGGCGCCTCGCGCGGCCTGGGCCGTGCCATGGCCGAACAGCTGCTGCAGGCCGGCCACACGGTGCTGGGCATCTCGCGCAAGCAGGATCCGGCGCTTGCCGAGGTAGCCAAGGCCGCCGGCGCCGAACTCGTGCAATGGGAGCAGGACCTGTCCGACCCCGTGGCCGCATCGGCCCGCGTGTCGGCATGGCTCAAGACCATCGACGCGCAACGCTTCGACAGCGTCACGCTCATCAACAACGCCGGCACCGTCGGCAACCCCGCGCCGCTGTCGAGCGCGGTGGAGGCCGAGCTCTCGCTGGCCCTGCGCATCGGCCTCGAAGCGCCGATGCTGCTGACGGCAGCCTTCCTCGGCGCGACCCGCGAATGGCGCGGCGCGCGCAAGGTGCTGAACATCTCGTCGGGCCTGGGCCGCAACGCCATGGGCAGCCAGGCGCCCTACTGCGCGGCCAAGGCCGGCATGGATCATTTTTCGCGCGCCGTGGCGCTCGAGGAAGCGAATGCACCGAACGGCGCGCGCATCGTCTCGCTTGCGCCCGGCGTGATCGACACCGACATGCAGGTGCAGCTGCGCGGTGCGTCGGCCGAAAAGTTTCCGGACCGCACGCGCTTCGTGAGCATGAAAGAGGACGGCCGGCTCGACAGTCCCGCCACTGCGGCGGCCAAGGTACTCAAGTACCTGGCGCGCGAAGACTTCGGCAACAACCCCGTGGCCGACGTGCGCGACCCTGCCTGATCGAAACGAAGGACACGCACGCCATGGCTACTGCCAAGTCGATCGACACCATCGAGTACAAGCTCTTCCCGTCGCCGAGGAACGTGCACCGCATCGTCTTCGAGCACCAGGTCTTCGTGCCGTACCCGTACGCACTGATCGTGATGGACGAGTTCTACTTCAAGGGCCGCTACAGCCTGTTCTCGGCCTGCAGGCTGAGCGACGGGAAAATGGGGCAGGTGGCGACGTTCGAGGATGCGTCGGACGTCGCCATCTTCAACACGAAGTTCGTGCCGGACTGAACTGCGACTACTGCATCGCGAACCGGTCGCGCTGCGCCTGCGCGCATTCGCCCATCACGTTCAATGCGCGCTCCACCGTGGGCGTGCCCATCACGAAGGGGTTCGCCGCGCCGGCCGGCTGCTGCCGCATCGCCGCCATCTTGGCCTGCGAGCTGTCGACGTTCGAGTGGTTCGACAGCATCACGTCGATGCCTTGTGCTTTCACCAGGGAGTCCATGCGTCGGGTGGACGCGATGTAGCTGTCCAGCCGAGGCACGTCCTTGCCGAAGTTGAAGCCTGTGCCGCCCCAGAGCATGGCGCGGTGCTTCCTGCCGTTCTCGCTCACGTCGAACACCGGGGAGAGCGTGCCCATGGTGTGGCCCGGCGTGAGGTACAGCGTGACGGTGGTGTCGCCCAGGGTGACGCGGTCGCCGTCCTTTGCCGAGATGTCGCCCGCGCCGCGCTTGGGCGGCGCGCCCCAGATGGGCGTGGCGAACTCCAGCTTCGTCTCGGTCATCGTCCAGTCGGCCTCGCTCATCACCACGCGCGCGCGGTACTTCTGCGCGAGGTAGGGTGCTCCGCCGTAGTGGTCGCCGTGGCCGTGCGTGACGATCACGTACTTGATCTGCGCCGGGTCGAGGCCCAGCTTGCGCATGCCGCCTTCGATCAGCGCGGCAGCCTCCACCTGGTTGTTCAGCGCATCGATGAGGATGATGCCGTCGGAGGTCTTGATGGCCCAGGCGCTGACCCAGTCGGCGCCCACGAAATACAGGTTGTCGAAAGCCCTGGCGGGAGGTGGTGCGGGCTTGTTGATGAGCAGCGGGAGGCCCTTGTCGAGCTCCTCCTGCGGCGGACGCGTGGCTGGGGCGGGCTTGCATAGCGCGAGCAGCGGACCGAGGTCGGTGCCCGCGGCCTGTGTGGCTGCCGCGACGTGGGCGGCCACGGTTGCGTCGGAAGGTTTCTGCGCGGGCGTCTGTGCGCAGCCCTGGACGAGGGCGACAACCGCTGCCAGAGCGGCTGTCTTCAAGGGAAGCGAAGGAACCATCGGTGTCTCCATGCCGTCGTTGCGGCTTGTTCTGGAGACGCCATTCTGCGGCGCGCAGGCTTATTCGATTGTCGCGCCCGAGGCTTGCACGATGCCCTTCCACTTCTCGTAGTCGGTCTTCAGCAGCGCGCCGAACTGCTCCGGCGTCATGCTCTGCGGCTCCGCGCCCTGCGCGATGATGGCCGCCTTCATTTCAGGCGTGGCCAGCAGCTTGTTGATATCGGCATTCAGCAGCGTCACCACGTCCTTCGGCGTACCGGCCGGCACGAAGATGCCATACCAGGTGCTCACGTCGAAGTCCTTGTAGCCGAGCTCGGCCACGGTGGGCGTGTCGGGCAGCGAGGTGCTGCGCTTGGCCGAGGTGACTGCCAGCGGGCGCAGCTTGCCTGCCTTGATCTGCGCCATGGCCGAGGGCACCGACGACACCATCAGGTCGACGTTGCCCGCGAGCACGTCCATCATGGCCGCGTTGGAGCCCTTGTAAGGCACGTGGCGCATCTTGATCTTGGCGGCGCTGTTGAAGATCTCGCCGGCCAGGTGGATGGTGGTGCCGTTGCCGGGCGAGCCGTAGGTAACGGTGTCTGGCGCGGCGCGCGCGGCCTTCACCACGTCGTCGAGCGTCTTGAACTTGGAGTTGGCCTGCGTGACGATCACCACCGGCGTGTAGGCCACGTGGGCCACCGCGGTGAGGTCTTTCACCGGGTTGTAGCTCAGGTTCTTGTAGAGCCAGGGCGCAACGACCATGTTGTCCTTCTGGCCCATCACGATGTCGTAGCCCGTGGGCGCGGCGCGCGCGGCCTCGGCAATGCCGATGGTGCCGCCGGCACCCGCGCGGTTGTCGGGCACCACGGTCCAATGGTTCACCTCGGTGAGCTTCTGGGCCACCAGGCGCGCCAGGATGTCGGTGCCGCCGCCGGGCGGGAAGGGCACGACCATGCGGATGGGCTTGGCGGGGTAGGCCGCGGTCTGTGCATGAGCGGTGGCCGTGAAGGCCAGGGGGAATGCCAGCGCGAGGGCCAGCTTGCCGAGGTGTCTGCGGATCATGGGTTGTCTCTTTGTCGGGGTCGATTCGGGGTTGCAGTCGTTGCCGTCGTCACTGCACCGGGGGTGCAGTGTGCCGGAAGCCGGGTAAGAAGGATTTCTTCATTTGCGATGGGGCTCGTATCGACTTGCGGGGTGCCATTTTCCGATGCCTTGACAGGGCCCTGTCCGACGCAAATACTGCACCGTATGGTTGAGTATTTTTGGCAAGCCCGGCATGCGTCGATGGCACGCCGGGCCTCCCCGAAGGAAACCCAGGAGACTCGCATGCTCGGAAACATCAACGCAGTGGCCAATCTCGCGGTGAAAGACCTCGCGGTGGCCCGCCGCTTCTACGAAGACACGCTGGGCCTGTCGCAGGTCGATGCGGAGGGCGACGAAGTCATCGTCTACCGCAGCGGCAACACGCGAATCAACGTGTACCGCTCGCAGTTCGCCGGAACGAACCAGGCGACGGCCGTCACCTGGCAGGTGGGCGAAGACATCGAGCGCCTCGCCGCTGCCCTCAAGGCCAAGGGCGTGCGCTTCGAGCACTACGACATGCCCGACACGAAGCTCGTGGGCGACCTCCATGTCATGGGCGACATGAAGGTCGCATGGTTCAAGGACCCGGACGGGAACATCCTGAACCTGATCAACGGCTGATCGATCAGCCGAAGTTTCAGCCGAAGTTCTTCGCCGCGAAGTCCCAGTTCACCAGCTTGGCCAGGAAGGTCTCGACGAACTTCGGGCGCAGGTTGCGGTAGTCGATGTAGTAGGCGTGTTCCCAGACGTCC
>NZ_FNOL01000031.1:0-66225 GCF_900106655.1 Variovorax sp. YR634 | reverse complement strand
CCGCCGCTGACCATGTTTCCAGGCTGCGTTGCTCCCCACGCAAACGACTTGATGTCCGTCCACTCCTTGTGGTTCGAGTCCTTCGATTCGCCGTTCGCGCCTTCAACGCGCATGAACATGTCTACTGCCATGATTAACCCCCAAAGTTATATGTGCCCGATTCCGGGACACCGTTGAATTAGCTGCTGTCCTTCTTGTTGGATGGCAGCTTCGAAACCAGCCGCAACGACACCGTCAGCCCTTCGAGCTGATAGTGCGGCCGGAGAAAAAACTTGGCGGCGTAGTAGCCCGGGTTGTCCTCGATGGCTTCCACCTGGACTTCCGCCGCCGCCAGCGGCTTCATTGCCTTCGTGTCCTGCGACGAGGTGCCGGGGCTGCCGTCGACGTAGTTCATGATCCAGTCGTTAAGCCAACGCTCCATGTCCTCGCGCTCGCGGAACGAACCGATCTTGTCTCGCACGATGCACTTCAGGTAGTGCGCGAAGCGGCAGCAGGCGAACAGATACGGCAGGCGCGCCGCGAGGTTCGCGTTGGCCGTGGCGTCGGCGTCGTAGTACTCAGCCGGCAGCTGCAGCGACTGCGCGCCAATGAATGCGGCAAAGTCGGAGTTCTTGCGATGCACCAGCGGCATGAAGCCGTTCTTGGCGAGCTCGGCCTCGCGCCGGTCGCTGATGGCGATCTCGGTCGGGCACTTCATGTCCACGCCGCCGTCGTCGGTCGGGAAGGTGTGCGTGGGCAGGTTCTCCACCGCACCGCCGGACTCCACGCCGCGGATGGAAGTGCACCAGCCGTATTGCTTGAACGAGCGGTTGATGTTCACGCCCATCGCATAGGCCGAGTTGGCCCAGGTGTAGCGGCTGTGCGCGGCCGAGTCGGTCTCTTCCTCGAACTCGAATTCGTCGACCGGATTGGTGCGCGCGCCGTATGGCAGGCGCGCCAGGAAGCGCGGCATGGCCAGGCCGATGTAGCGCGCGTCTTCCGAGTCGCGCAGGCTGCGCCATGCGGTGTGCTCGGTGTTCTGGAAGATCTTGGTCAGGTCGCGCGGGTTCGACAGCTCCTGCCACGAGTCCATCTGCATCACGGTGGGCGATGCGCCGGCGATGAAGGGGCAGTGCGCGGCCGCGGCGATCTTGGCCATTTCGCTGAGCATCTCGACGTCGGGTGGGCTGTGGTCGAAATGGAAGTCGCCGATCAGCGCGCCGAAGGGCTCGCCGCCGAACTGGCCGTACTCGGCTTCGTAGATCTTCTTGAACAGCGGGCTCTGGTCCCAGCCGATGCCCTTGTGGCGCTTGAGCGAGCGCGCCACTTCACGCTTGGACGCGCACATCACGCGGATCTTGAGCTGCTCGTCGGTCTCGGTGTTGTTCACGAGATAGTGCAGGCCGCGCCATGCGCCTTCGAGCTGCTGGAAGTCCTCGTGGTGCAGGATCTGGTTGATCTGCTCGGAGAGCTTGCGGTCGATCTCGGTGATGATGGCCTGCACCGTGCGGTAGGCATCGTTGGAGACGGTAACGGTGCTCTCCAGCGCTTGCACGGCCAGCGTCTTGACGGCGTTCTCGACCGCCTCGCGGGCCTGGTCGGTCTTGGGCTTGAACTCGCGCTGCAGCAGGTCGGAGAACTCGTTCGGCTCGAGCGTTTCGACGGAGGCGGGTGCGCGCGCGGCGGTCTGTTTGGGGGCGGTGCTCATGATGATGACGGTCCTTGCTGCTCGTGCTCGCGCTTACTCGGAAGAGGTCCCTGGGTTGCCGGGTGTGCCGGCCTTTTCGTTGGCGGTTTCCACTGCCTTGGCGACGGCCGGGTTCGGCGCCGAGGCCAGCGACTTGAGAAGCCCCGGGTTCTGCAGTGCCTGTGCGATCAGTTGCTCCGCGCCGTTCTTGCCGTCCATGTAGGACAGCAGGTTCGACAGCTCGGTGCGCGCTTCGAGCAGGTGCTGCAGCGCGCCGACCTGGCGGGCGATCCGCGCGGGCGAGAAGTCGTCCATGCTGTCGAAGGTGATGTCGACGTTCATCTGGCCGTCGCCGGTGAGCGTGTTGGGCACCTGGAAGGCAACGCGCGGCTTGATGGACTTCATGCGTTCATCGAAGTTGTCGATGTCCACCGCCATGAACTCGCGCTCGCCGAGGTCGGGCATCGGGTCGACCTGCTTGCCTGCGAGATCGGCGATGACGCCCATCACGAAGGGCAGCTGGATCTTGCGTTCGCTGCCGTAGATCTCGACGTCGTATTCGATCTGCACACGCGGCGCGCGGTTACGCGCAATGAACTTCTGACCACTGTTTCTGACACGGTTGTCTGCCATAAGCTTCCTCTTGAATCTGTAATGCGTGTGGGTACGACCCCGGCAGTCCTGCCGGCCAGCGGAGTCCGCGACGGCCTCCGCCTTCTTCTTATTACGTGCTGCCCCCACTGTTCAGCGGGCGTCCAGCAAGGCTTTCTATCTTTTGCAATCCCTCGGGCACGAGCTCTTCGATGATCTGGAAGAAGTTGAGATCCAGCAGCCGCTGCGCTCTGCGAATCAGCATGGGCGCCGGATGACTGGGTTCCGTGCGCTCCATGAACTGGCAAGCTTTTTCCAACAACACTTGCACATCATCACGAGTCGATATTTCAATATCTTTAACAAGCACCGTGCGTAGGCCAGCACCACCATTTGCACTGCCGGCAGCAGCACCCTTCGCAGCCGGCCCGGCAACTCCCGCCCCTTGCGGATCGGCTCCAGAGTGGGTTTCGCCAGCCTCGACCCCTTCGCTCTGCGCCTGCTCGGGCAACAGCTGGGCCACGGTGCGCAGCGAGCGTTCGAGCCGCGAGAAATCAGGCGCCCAGCTCTGACCTAGCGCGCGCTCGCAGGTCTCGCGTATGCGCTGCAGCAGGTCGAGCGCAGCACGCAATGCCACCACCGGGGGCGCCGCCTTTTCCTGCGCGCGCCGCGCCGCGTCCCGCAGCCGGCCGATGCCGCCCGGGTAATCGATCTGATGGTCGGTCTTGCTCGAGTCGAGCAAGGCTTCGACCTGTCGCAGGCTCATTGATGCGCCGCCGTCTTCGAGCAGCCTTGCATCGCGAACACTGCGCCCCAATCCCTCGGCCTCGGCCAGCGCGGCCAGTGCATTCATGCGCGGCAGCGGGTCTTCGAAGCCATCGTCGACAACGCGCGGATGCACGCCATCCCAGAATTTCTGCAGCACGGCGTCGACGAGTTGCAACCCATCGACATAGCCGGGCAAGCCACGGTTTTCGGTCCAGGCCAGCGTGAGGGGCACCAGCACCCGCAGGTCACGCGTACGTGTGCACAGCTGCTTCGCGATGCGCTCCACGCGGGCCCAGTCGGGTGGCTCGGCGGGGATGATCGTCGAGCCGAATTGCTGCTCGCGCTTACCGGTTGTTGCTTGGTGCAACGCCATGAAATCGGGGTCGTATTCCAGGTCTTCACCGCACGGATGCGAGCCTTCCACAGGCAACTGCAATAGATCGATTTCGCTCGGCGACAAACCTCTTCTCCCTGTTCAACCGTTTCGTAACAGCGGCAATCTTGAGGGGAACAAGAGGCGCGGTCAACAGCAACAGATTGCAACACGACGCATATGAATTACTAAGGAGTACAACTCCTTTTGAAATTCAAACGGAACGTCTACATGCGAATCACAGCAGACCGCGTTCACTCAAATTGCGCATCAACGCACTGATACCAAAAGTCCACATCGGCGCCTGGTCCGCGTGCACAACGCGATTGACCAGGGCGCCGAGTTCCGGTGCGGCAATGCACACGCGGTCGCCCACGACGTGGGTGAATCCTTGCCCAGGCCCGTGACGGTCTTGTGTCGGCGCGAACATCGTTCCAAGAAACAACATGAAACCATCAGGGTAGGCGTGATGCCTACCCACGGTCTGCGCCACGAGGTCGAGCGGATCGCGGCTGATCTTCGACAGCGAGCTCGAACCCTCGAGCGTGAAGCCCTCGGGGCCGGTCACTTCCAGCGCGACGGTGATGCGGCGCACGTCCGCAATGCCGAAGTGCGCATCGAACAGGCGGATGAAGGGGCCGATGGCGCACGAGGCGTTGTTGTCCTTGGCCTTGCCGAGCAGCAGCGCGCTGCGGCCTTCGAAGTCGCGCAGGTTGACGTCGTTGCCCAGCGCGGCGCCAAGCGTCTCGCCGCGACTGTTGACGGCTAGCACGACCTCGGGCTCCGGGTTGTTCCACACCGAGCCCGAGTGAATGCCGACGTCGGCGCCCGTGCCCACGGCGGAGAGCACCGGGGCCTTGGTGAAGATCTCGGCGTCGGGGCCGATGCCGACTTCGAGGTACTGCGACCACGCGCCCTGCGCGATCAGCACTTCCTTGACCTTCATTGCCTCGGGCGAGCCCGGCACGATGTCGGCAAGGTTGTCGCCGAGCACGCCGCCGATGGCCGCGCGCGTGGCCTCGGCCTTCGATGCGTCGCCGCGCGCCTGCTCTTCGATCACGCGTTCGAGCAGGCTCGCGACGAAGGTGACGCCGCTGGCCTTGATGGCCTGCAGGTCGCAGGGTGCGAGCAGCCAGGGCTTGCTCGTGTCGCGCACGGTCTCGTCGCTGTTGGCAAGGACTTCGTCGAGCGCGGCGATGCGCGGTGCGCCCTGCAATGCGTGGCGAACGGCTTCTGCAGGCCCTTTCTTGCCCTCGAGCAGGTCGCTCATGGTCGGCGCGAGCTTCGACAGGTCGTACAGGTCGCCGTCGTGCACGGCCACCAGCACGGGGCCCACGCCGGGTTGCCAGATGCGGCCGACGAGGGTGGCGCGTTCGGCGTCGCGGGGCAGGCTGGAAGAGATTGAAAGATCGAGCGGCATGGCGTGGTGTCTCCTTGGATGTGTGCGCTACGTTGCATCGTAGCGGCGCACAGCGGATTGCGACGCGGCCGGCTCTTCTCTTTCTGGTGTCAGTGTCCCGGCGCGGCGCGCACGCGCGCCACGTCGGCAGGCAGGTTGGCCCACGCAGGCTCCTGCGGTGCGAAGCGCGTGCGCATGTAGCTGGCAAGCTCGGCGATCTGCCGGTCGTCGAGCACTTCGCGGAACGCGGGCATGAAACCGATGTCGCGGCTCGCGGGCTCGCGCACGCCGTCGAGGATGGTGCGCAGCAGGTTGTCTGGCCTCGCGCTCGTGAGGTTGCTGTTGAGCGCGAGCGGCGTGTTCACGCCAAGCAGCGTGGGGCCGTTGCCGTCGTGGTGGCAGGAGGCGCAGGCGCTGTCGAACATGCGCTGCGCGGGACCGAGCAATTGGCCCTGCGTGCGTGCAGCGTTATCGACCGCTTGCTGTGCCACGACAGTCGGTTGCACGGACGGTGCTGGATTGAACGAACCGAGGTAGGTTGCCATCGCGCGTACGTCTTCATCCGGCACCTGCGCAAGCTCGCGCACCACCTCGGCCATCGGCCCGCCGGCGATGCCATGGCGCTGCGTGTGGCCGTGGCGCAAGTAGCGATAGAGCTCGTCGGCGTCCCACGGCACCGCTGACTTCGACAGGTGCGTGAGCGCCGGTGCTTCCCAGCCGTCGATCATGGCGCCCGACAGCAAGGCGCTGCCGCCCTGCTCCGCGCCGAGCGCATTGCGCGGCGTGTGGCAGGCGCCGCAATGGCCGAGGCCGTTGACGAGATACGCGCCACGGTTCCATTCCGCGCTCTGCGTGGCCACGGGCTGCATCGGCGTCGGGTCATGGAAGAGCGCATTCCATCCGGCCATCAGCGGCCGCATGCTGAACGGAAACTTGAGCTCGGACTTCGGCGTTTCCGCACGCACCGCAGGCATCGACATGAAGTACGCATAGAGCGCCTGCAGGTCGTCGTCACTGGTCTTCGCGAATGCGGTGTAGGGGAACGCGGGGTACAGGTAATGGCCGTCGCGCGAGACGCCTTCGCGCATCGCGCGCTGGAAGGCGCTGAAGGACCAGCGGCCGAGGCCCGTCTCGGGGTCGGGCGTGAGGTTGGTCGTGTAGAGCGTGCCGAAGGGCGTTTCCATCGCGCGGCCCCCGGCGTTGGGTGCACCGCTGGGGGCGGTGTGGCACACGGCGCAGTCCCCGGCGGCTGCGAGCACACGCCCGCGTTCGATGGTGGCCTGGCTGTAGACCGGAGCGGTGAGCGATACGGGCGCGATGGCGGAGCGCCAGCCGAGCAGGCCGGCGACGACGCCGATGCCGCCGACGACGAGCGCGGCGCCGGTAGCCCACAAGCCTTTGCGGCGCGGCCAGGCTGCATTGCTCCTTCCCCCTCTGGGGGAAGGTTGGGATGGCGGCACAGCGGCGTCACCAGGCAACCCCCGGTTCAATTCCGCCAGCACCGTCTCCGGCGTAAACGGCGGCGAGCGAAATCGCACCCCCGTCGCATCGAAGATGGCATTCGCGATCGCCGCAGTCCCCGGCACCGAAGACGACTCGCCCGCCCCCAGCGAAGGTTCGCCGGGCCGGGGCATGTGCATCACCTCGATCACCGGCACTTCGCGGAAATTGATGATCGGGTAGCTGCCCCACTCGCGGCTCGCGACCACGCCCGAAGGCAGCACGCCCGGCAGCTGCGCGCCAGCCGCCGTGCCTTGCTGCTGCTGTTGCGGCGCGAACTGCACCTGCTCCTTCAACGCCCGGCTCGTGGTCTGGATCACATTGCCATGTATCTGATGCTCGACCCCTGCCGGGTTGATCATCAGCCCCGCGTCATGCCCCACCACCACGCGGCGCACATGCACCTCGCCGGTCTTGCGATTGACCTCGACGTCAGCCACCCACGCGGCCCACGCGGCGCCGAAGCCCGGCCACTTGCTGTGGATGTAGCGGGCGTATGCAAAGCCCTGCCCGAAGAGGATGTCGCCCCCTTCGCCGAGCCCACCGTCCGCGTTCTCCTGCGGCCCGGTGCGCATGCGCCAGCCGGCCTTCTGCGCGGTGGCCTGCACCAGCTCGACCGCACGCGGATCTTCCAGGTGCCGCAAGCGGAACTGCACCGGGTCCACACCCGCAGCAGTCGCCAGCTCATCGATGTACGACTCGTGTGCGAACGAACTGGGCAGCGCCGACACGCCGCGCAACCACGAGGCGCGCACGATCGGCGCCATGTCGTTGACCTTCACGCGCAGGTTGTCGTACGTATAGGGCGGTCGCGCGGTGCGGTCGCCCATCTCGAAGGCCTGCGCCACCGGTTCGATGGTGCGCGTGAGCAGCAGCGCAAGCGTCGGCGCGCCGTTCGACGGATAAGAGGTTTCGAAGTCGTATGCAGCGACGCGGCCGTCTGCCATGAGGCCGCCGTCGATCTCCATGAGCTGCGCGGCGCCCTTGGGCTCCCACGCATGCTCCTGCTCGCGCGTGAGCTGCACGCGCACCGGCGCGCCGACCGCACGGGCGAGCAGCGCCGCATCGGCGGCCACGTCGTCGGCGCCGTTGCGGCCATAGCAGCCAGCAGCTTCCATGCGGACCACGTCGACCTGAACGTCCTCCACGCCCATGAGCTTCGCGAGATCGGCGCGCAGCACGTGCGGATTCTGCGAGCCGGCCCAGCAACGCAGTTGCATGCCGCTGCCGTCGGCCGGCTGCCAGTCGGCGAGCGCGCACGAAGGGCCGATGGAGGCATGCATCTGGTACGGCCACACGTAGGTGCGATGCATCGGCTGCGCGGCGGCGGCAATGGCGCCATCGACATCGCCTTCATCGACCAGCAGGCGCTGCGTCGACGGGTTGTCGCGCAGCGCCTGCGCCAGGTCGCCCAGGTCAGGCATGCCGGGCCATGGCTTCCACGTGACGCGCAGTTCACGCAAGGCCTGCTCGGCGTGCTCCTCGCGCTCGGCCACGATGCCGACGAAGTCGCGGATCACGACCACGGCGCGGATGCCGGGGATGTGCGCAATCGACGATTCGTCGACCGCCTCGAGCGTGTTGCCGATGAACTCGCCATGGTCCGCCCCCGCATACGGCGGGCGCACCACGCGACCGTGCAGCATGCCGGGCACGCGCATGTCGTGCACGAACACGAGCTCGCCTGCCAGCTTGGCCGGAATGTCGACGCGCGCCTGCCGTGTGCCGACGACGCGGTAATCGGCGGGGTTCTTTGGCTGCGCCAGCGGATCGAGCCGAAGCACGGTGCGCTGGCCGGCAACCAATTCGGCATAGCTGACGTGTCGGTCCGGCGCTTCGGTGACTCGCACCACGCCGTTGTGCACCTGCAGCGCATCGTCGGCCACGCCCAGGCGCTCAGCCGCGCGCGCCATCAGCCACGCGCGCGCCTGCGCAGCGGCAAGCCGCATCGGCTGCGCATGGATCTGGATCGACGCGCTCGCAATCGTCGCGCCCTGGTTGGGCGCGCGCGCGGTGTCGCCGAGCATCACGCGCACGCAGGGCATGCCGAGGTCCAGTTCCTCGGCCACGATCTGCCCGAGCGCGGTCTGGATGCCGGTGCCCAGGTCGACGTGGCCGTTGAGTGCCGAGGCGCTGCCGTCGTCCCACACGGCGAGCAGGATCTCGTCGCCTTCGATCGGGTTGCCGGCGATGAACGCGGGCTGGCCCTTGGCGGGCGGCGGTGCGAGCGGGGTCTCGCGCACCACCAGCAGCACGCCATTGGCCGACAGGAACTCGGCGCGCGTCCGCGGAAGATCGGCGCGGCGAGTCATGGGGTCGGATGCGCGCGCATGCGCACCGCCGCGCGTTGCACGGCGTCGAGAATTTCGATGTGGGTGCCGCAGCGGCACAGGTTGCCCGAAAGCTCGCTGCGGATGCGCGCATCGCTCGCATCAGGATCGCGCGCAAGCAAGGCCGCCGCCTGCATCACCATGCCGTTGAGGCAGTAGCCGCACTGCGCGGCCTGCGCGTCTTCAAAGGCGGCCTGCACCGGATGCCAGTCGCCGCGCGCGCCCAGCCCTTCGAGCGTTGTGATGGATCGCCCCGCCACGCCACGCGCGGGAATCACGCACGAGCGTGCCGCCACGCCGTCGACATGCACCGTGCACGCGCCGCACTGCCCCAGCCCGCAGCCGTACTTGGGGCCGTTCAGCCCCAGGTCGTTGCGCAGCAGGTGCAGCAGCGTTGCTTCGCGCGGCACGCCCTCGATCGATTGCGCCTGGCCGTTGACCAGCAGGTGCAGCGGCTCAGCGCCGCAACTGGCCGTCACGGGTGTACATCTCCAGGTCCACGAAGGTCGAGCCGTTGTGGTTCTTCGCGCTGTACTCGACGGGAAAGTCGCCGATGCGCGTGCTGCCGATGCTTTCGAGCCCGGCGATGAAGCTGTCGCGCGTGAGTGTCTTGCCCGCGCGGCGCAGGCCCTCGACCATCACGCGCGCGACGATGTAGCCTTCCAGCGCGGTGTAGCTGTCGATCTTCTCGCCGAACTCCGCGCGGTCGCGCTGGTAGTCGGCCACGATGGGCATGCGCTGCGCCTGCGGCGGCGGCACGATGCTGGCCGTGACCAGCCCCGCGAGCTTGCCGTCGAGCCGCTTGGCCGAACCGGCCGCGTCGGTGATGCCGACCGACAGCGTGTACAGCGGCGCGCCCACGCCGTTCGCGCGGTAATCGCGCATGAACACTTCGACCATGCGCCCGGCCATGATCATCACGACCGCGCCCGGCTTGGCTTCAGACAGACCTGTGACGACCTGCTTCGCGTCCTCGGCCGTGATGGCCAGCGGGAAGGTCTTGAGCACCTTCACCTTGTGGTCGGCCGCCAGCTCCTCGCAGGTGGCGAGGTTCGACTTGCCGAAGGCGCTGTCCTGGTAGACCACCGCGATCGACTGGATGCCGATGGTCGAGAGGTGGCTGATGATCTTGCGCAGCTCCAGGTCGTAGCCCGCGCGCACGTGGAACAGGTAGCGGTTGACCTTGGTGCGGAACGAGCTGGTGCCCACCAGCGGTGCGAACATCGGCACGCCCGCCTTCTCGGCCAGCGGCATCGCGGCCGCGAGGTTGCCGGTAGCCACGTAGCCTGTGAGCGCGAAGACCTTGTCCTCGTCGATCAGCTTTGCCGTGTTGACGGCGGTCTTTGCGGGGTCGTATGCGTCGTCGTAGGTGACGAGTTCGATCTTGCGACCGTTGACGCCGCCCGATTTGTTGACCCGGTCGAAGTACAGCTTGATGCCCGCGCGGTAGTCGACGCCGAAGTCTTTCGCCGGCCCGCTGAACACGGCCGACTGGCCGATGCGGATGGTGGTGTCGGTCACGCCGTTTTCCGCGCGTGCCGAACGCAGCAGGCCGGGGCCGAGGGCCAGGGCCGCACCGCCCGCCACCATGGCGCGCCTTGAGATCGAAAGCTTCATGCGTCGTGTGTCTCGTGTTTTCTTGTTGTTCGTCGTTGTTCTTCGCGGTGCAGGCTCAGGCGGTCTGGATGTCGGCGGACTGTATGCGCTTGACGCCCTTGGCCGTCATCTGCTTCCACGCCGCGGCCAGCGAGCCGTTGAGATCGATGCCGCGCGTGGCGTCCTCGATCACGTAGGCCTCGAAGCCGGCCTTGCGCGCATCCATCGCGGTCCAGGCCACGCAGAAGTCGGTGGCCAGGCCGGTGACGTACACGGTCTTGATGCCGCGCGCCTTCAGGTAGCCGGCCAGGCCTGTGGCCGTCTTGTGATCGGCTTCCTCGAAGGCCGAGTAGCTGTCCATCTCCTTGTGGAAGCCCTTGCGGATGATGAGCTGCGCGGTGGGCACCTTCAGCTCCTTGCCGAGCGCGGCGTCTTCAGTGCCCTGCACGCAGTGGTCGGGCCAAAGCACCTGCGTGCCGTAGCTGAGCTTGGTGGTCTCGAAGGGCTTCTTGCCGCTGTAGGTGCTCGCGAAGGACGCATGGCCCGCCGTGTGCCAGTCTTGCGTGACGACGATGTTCTGGAACGCGGGCGCCAGTGCATTGATGACCGGAATGACTTCGTTGCCGCCCTTCACCGCCAGCGTGCCGCCGTCGAGAAAGCAGTTCTGCACGTCGACCACGATCAGCGCGGCCTTGTCGCCGGGCTTGATCTTGCCCGCCGCGAAGGCGTTGAAACCGACACTGCCCAAACCGCCAACCAGCCCGAGGGCGGCGGCGGATTTCACGAGGGTTCTGCGATGCATGGCGTGGACTCCGATGGGTTGAAGGAAAAACTCAGACGCTCAGGTAGGCGCGGCGAACTTCGTCGTTGGCCGCAAGCTCGGCCATGGTGGCGTGATAGCGGATCTGCCCCTTCTCGAGCACATAGGCGCGGTCGGACACCAGTTCGGCGAAGTGCATGTTCTGCTCCGACAGCAGGATGCTCACGCCCTGCGCCTTGAGCTCCAGGATCATGTTGGCCATCTGCTCGACGATCACCGGTGCCACGCCTTCGGAAGGCTCGTCGAGCAGCACGAGGTACGGGTTGCCCATGAGCGTGCGCGCCACGGTCAGCATCTGCTGCTCGCCGCCGCTCATGCGCCCGCCCGGACGGTTCGGCATTTCGCCGAGGTTGGGGAACAGCTTGAACAGGCGCTCGGGCGTCCACAGCGGTGCATCGGTACCGTCGGCCCAGCGGCGCGCGGGCTGCTTGCCGACTTCGAGGTTCTCCATCACCGTGAGGTCGGTGAACACGCGGCGGTCTTCGGGCACGAAGCCCAGGCCCAGGCGCGCTGCGTGGTGCGGCTCGCTCCTGGAGATGTCATGACCCAGGAAGCGCACCGCGCCGCGGCGCTTGGTCAGCATGCCGATCAGCGTCTTCAGCGTGGTCGACTTGCCCGCGCCATTGCGGCCCATGAGCGCAACCACTTCGCCGCGACGCACTTCGAGGTCGACGTCATAAAGGATTTGCGCAGCGCCATACCAGGCGCACAGGGCCTTGGCCTGCAGGAGGGGTTCGTGTGTGCTCATGCTGCGACTCCAAGGGCTGCGGCTTTCTCTGCAATCTTCTCGAATGTCTTGCCGCTGCCGAAGTACACCTCCTGTACCTTCGGGTGGTCGCGGATTTCGAGCGGCTTGCCCTGCGCGATGAGGCGGCCGCGCGCCAGCACGATCATGCGGTCGGCATACGCGAACACCACGTCCATGCTGTGCTCGGTGAAGAGCACGGCCATGCCGCGCTGGATGACGAGATCTTTGGTCAGCGCCATGAGCGAGTTGCGCTCCTTGGGCGCCATGCCGGCGGTGGGCTCGTCCATCAGCAGCAGCTTGGGGCTGTTGGCCATCGCGATGGCGAGTTCGACGCGCTTCACGTCGCCGTACGCCAGCACGCTGCAGGGCCGGTCGGCCTGCGACTTCATGCCGACCTGGTCGAGCAGCGCCAGTGCTTCGTCGCGCTTGTGGTCGGCCGCGCGGCGCCACATGGAGAACAGCTTGCCGTCGTGCGACAGCAGCGCCATCTGCACGTTCTCGACCACGGTGAGCGAGGCGAAGGTTTCGGCAATCTGGAAGGTGCGGCCCACGCCCTGGCGCCAGATGGCGCGCGGCTTCTGGCCCACGAGCTCGTGCCCGTCGAACAGGATCGAACCCTGGTCGGCCTTGAGCTGGCCATTGACCATGTTGAAGGTGGTCGACTTGCCGGCGCCATTGGGGCCGATGAGGGCGAGCAGTTCGCCGGCGTGCAGCTCGAAGCTGATGCCATCGACGGCCTTCACGCCGCCAAAAGACTTGCCGAGGTTCTCGACCTTGAGCAGGGGTGCGTTGGAAGTGGTCGTCATGCCTTGGCCTCCTTCGCCTCGGCAGCCACAGGCGCCGCATCAGGCTTGGCGCGGCGCAGCAGCTTGTCGGTCAGCTGCTTCGCAAAGCCAGCGATGCCCTGCGGGAAAAGCAGCACGAGGATCAGGATGATGGCGCCGAGCGTCGCGCGCCAGTAGTCGGTGTTGCGCGCCACGGTGTCGTGCAACCAGCTGAAAGTGACGGCGCCGACCACCGGCCCCGCCAGCGTCTGGATGCCGCCCAGCAGCACCATCACCAGTCCGTCGACCGACTTGTCGACGCTGAGGCTCTCTGGCGAGATGCTGCCCTTGGAGAAGGCGTAGAGCGAGCCGGCCAGCCCGGCCGCGGCGCCCGCGACGACGAAGGCCGTCCATTGCATGCGCTTGACGTCGATGCCGATGGCATCGGCGCGCAGCACCGAATCGCGGCCCGCGCGCAGCGCATAGCCGAAGGGCGAGAACAGCACGCGGCGCAGCATCATGACGCCGGCGGCCACGAGCACCAGCGTGAGCCAGTAGTAGGTGCGCTTGTCCGACAGCCACTCCGAAGGCCACACGCCCGTGAGGCCGTTGCTGCCGCCGGTGAACGAATCCCACTGGTAGACGATGGCCCAGGTGATCTGCGCGAAGGCCAGCGTGAGCATGGCCAGGTACACGCCCGACAGCCGCACGGCGAACCAGCCATAGATGAAGGCGCCGATGGCCGCGACGAGCGGGGCCACGATGAGCGCCACTTCCATCGGCAGGCCGCTGGAGCGCACCAGCAGCGCGGCGCCGTAAGCCCCGAGGCCGAAGTAGGCGGCATGGCCGAACGAGTGCATGCCGGCCGGCCCCATGATGAAGTGCAGGCTGGCGGCGAACAGCGCGGCAATCAGCAGGTCGATCATCAGCACCGTGGTGTAGGGCGAATCGGCGGTGAGCAGCGGCATCACCATGAGCACCACGCCGAGCGCGGCGACCAGCCACAGGTAGCCCTTGCTCGCGCGGCGCAGCGGCTCCTCGGCCATGCCCACGTAGCGGCTCGGCGCCTGCGGCCGGCCGAACAGGCCCCACGGGCGCCACACCAGCACGATGGCCATGACGATGAAGTCGACCACCAGCGTGAGCTTCGAGAAGGACACGCTGTAGCCGAAGATTTCCACCACGCCGAGCCAGATGCACACGGCCTTGATCTCCGAGATCAGCAGCGCCGCCGCGTAGGCGCCCGGAATGGAGCCCATACCGCCCACCACCACGACCACGAAGGCCGCGCCGATGGTGTTGAGGTCCATTGCGAGCGTGGCCGGCTCGCGCGGCAGCTGCAGCGCACCGCCCAGGCCCGCGAGCATCGCGCCGAGCGCGAACACCGCGGTGAAGAGCCAGGCCTGGTTCACGCCCAGCGCGCTGACCATCTCTCGGTCTTGCGTAGCGGCGCGCACCAGCGTGCCCCAGCGGGTGCGCGTGAGCAGCAGCCACATCAGGCCGAGCACGACCGGGCCGACGACGATCAGGAACAGGTCGTAGGTCGGAAACTGCCGGCCCAGGATTTCGACGGAGCCCGACAGGCCCGGCGCGCGCGGCCCGAGCAGTTCGTCAGGCCCCCAGATGTAGAGCACCGCATCCTTGATGACAAGGACCAGTGCGAAGGTCGCCAGCAACTGGAACAGCTCGGGCGACTTGTAGATGCGGCGCAGCAGCACCATCTCGATCAGCGCGCCGAGAATGCCGACCGCGATCGCGGCAATCACCACCGCCGGCCAGAAGCCCACGCCGCCGCCGAGCTTCTCGACCAGCGTGTAGGCCAGGTAGATGCCGACCATGAAGAAGGAGCCATGCGCAAAGTTGACGATGCGCGTGACGCCGAAGATCAACGAAAGGCCGGCCCCCACGAGGAACAGCGACGAAGCCGACGACAGCCCGGTGAGGAACTGAAGCAGCAGGGACGAGAGGCTCATGGGTGCAAGCGTTCCGAAAAAGGATCAGGGTCAGTCGGCGGCGCGCGACTTCTTGACGTCGGCGGCGGAGGGCTGGAACTTCGCGCCGTCGAAGTAGGTGTAGTCGACCATCACGCCCTTGCCGTTTTCGTTCTTCGTCTTGCCGACGAAGGCGCCCATGGTGGACTGGTGGTCTTCGGCGCGGTAGCTGATCTTGCCGAAGGGCGTATCGACCTGCAGGCCCTTGAAGGCTTCGAGGAGCTTCGGCGTTTCGGTGCTCTTGGCCTTGGCGGCGCCGGCCGCGACCGACTTGATCATGCTGTAGCCGACCACCGAGCCGAGGCGCGGATAGTCGTTGTACTTGGCGTGGTACGCGAGGAAGAAGGCCTTGTGCTCAGGCGTCTGGATGCCGTACCAGGGGTAGCCGGTCACGATCCAGCCGTTGGGCGTTTCGTCCTTCAGCGGATCGAGGTACTCAGGCTCGCCGGTCAGCACGCTGACGACGGTGCGGTCCTTGAACAGGCCGCGGGTGTTGCCTTCGCGCACGAACTTCGAGAGGTCGGCAGCGAACAGCACGTTGAAGATTGCGTCGGGCTTGGCATCGGCCAACGCCTGGACCACGGCACCCGCATCGACCTTGCCCAGCGGCGGCGCCTGCTCGGCGACGAACTCGACGTCGGGCTGCGCGGCCTTCAGCAGCGCCTTGAAGGCAGCCACGGCCGACTGGCCGTATTCGTAGTTGGGGTACACGACGGCCCAGCGCTTCTTCTTGAGCTTGACGGCCTCGGGCACGAGCATCGCTGCCTGCATGTAGGTGCCGGGACGCAGGCGGTAGGTGTATTCGTTGCCGCCCTGCCAGGTCATCTTGTCGGTCAGCGGCTCGCCGGCCAGGAAGAAGATCTTCTTCTGCTTGGCGAAGTCGGCCACGGCCAGGCCGGTGTTCGACAGGAAGGTGCCGGTGAGCACGTCGATCTTCTCGCGCGCCACCAGTTCTTCAGCTACGCGCACGGCGTCGCCGGGGTTGGCGTTGTCGTCGCGCGTGATGAGCTCGATCTTCTTTCCATTCACGCCGCCCTTGGCGTTGATTTCTTCGACGGCCAGCTCCATGCCCTTCTTGTAGGGCTCCAGGAAGGCGGGCTGTGCCTTGTAGCTGTTGACCTCGCCGATCTTGATCACGCCCTGCGCATGCGCGGGAACGAGAGCAGTGGTCAGCGCAGCGAGGGCCGCGGCGCTGAAGACGTGACGCAATGGGTTCATGGGGAAAGCTCCTTGAGATCGAATGAGGAAAGAAAACACCGTGATTGGGCGAGGGCGAAAGACAGCGTCAGCGAAGACCGTCTTCGCCCTTGATTTCATGGGCCTGCAGGCCGCCGATGCGCGGCAGCGGACGGCCGCTGTCGGTGACGGCAACCGCCACCACGATCTCGTTGGCGCGCGGTGCATCGCTCACGCGGGCTTCGATCGCGTCGAAGTGGCTGCGCACGAAGGCTGCGTCCTTGTGGCCGAGCGGCACATCGATGGCGGTGCCCAGCGTGCCCTGCTTCTTGGCCGAAGGCACGAGCGCCGCGCCCTTCTCGACCGCAACGCGCAGCGGCGCGCCCAGCTTGGGATGCAGGATGGCGGCGGCGTGTTCGAGCTCGCCGCGCTCGCCGACGATGGCGGCCTTGCCGTAGCTCTGCGCCTGGCCGGGCTCGATGCCCAGAGCCTTCACGGCCTTCTGGCCGAGCAGCGCGCCGAGTTCTTCGCCGATGGCGATCAGCTCGTCGAGGTTCTCGCTGTAGCGGCCGGCGTAGGGGTTCTCGATCACGGCGATTGCGACGGCGCGGCGCGTGGGCGGCGTGACGTCCTTGCCCATTTCCTTGCGGGTTTCATCGACCTGGATGACGAGCTTGCGGATGTTGGCGGTCATGTTCTGTGTTCCTTGTCTTGTCTCTGTGCGGGTCAGCGCAGGCCATCCCACTTGCTGATGTTCTCTGCGAGCAGGCCGCCGACACGGGCATGCACGCGGTAGCCCGTGCTCATCGCGAGGATGAAGACGATCTCGTCCGCAGCCGGCGCGCCAGGCACTCGCACTTCGATGGCGTCGAACTGGCCGCGCACGTAGCTGGCGTTGATGTTGGTCAGCGGCACGTCGAGCGCGGCGCCGGGCGGGCCGACCTTCTTGGTCGACGGCACGATGGACAGCGCATTGCCGGGCTGGCCGGTTTTTTCTTCGGCCGTGCCTGCGGTGTAGGCAACGCGGCTGCCTTTCCAGCCGAGCAGCTCGCGCATTGCGTAGCCGCCGGGCACGTGCCACAGCGCGCCGTGCTCCAGCTCGCCGTCGGCGCCGACGATGGCGCCCTTGCCGTAGGTGGCGATCTGCTCGAGCGGCACGTCCATGGCGGCGTGCAGCTTGTGCGCCATGTCGACGCCTACGGGGTCGAGCAGCGCCATCATCGGCAGGATGTCGGGCTCGTAGCGGCCGGCGAACGGATTGGTCAGCACCGCGCCGATGGCACCGCGCACCAGCGGCGTTTCGGCGCGCGGTCCGAACTCGTGGTGGATGTGCTCGACATGGGTGAAGACGCGTCGGATTTCGATCATGAAAAAGAACCTTGCTTTTCGTTAAGCAAATACTGAACCAACTGCTTTCGGCAGCTCGGTCTTGAGCGCCTTCGAGCATAAGGGCTCGACAAGTCGCCACTGCCCCTGACAAACGAGTAGAGCGGCCCACACAAGCCCGCCTTTTTGCAGGACCTTGGCGCACACCACGCCCGTATCGAGTGCGCTGCGCACCTGCTCGGGGGCCAGCGCGGGCACGTCGACGGTGACGAGGGTGTCGCCGAGGTCGCTGTCGTCCTTGCATTCGTTCGCGGGGCGGCGCGCGATGGCAGCATCGTCGACATCGACGGCGTTGGCGATCACTGTCGCCGCCGCATCGGCCTGCGCTGCAGTGGCGGCCAGGACCGTCACGCTGTCGGCGATGCCCAGCGAGAAGCTGCGCCCGCGCCAGCCGCTGGTGGCGACGCCTCGCACGGGCTGGTCGGCGTGCAGCTCGAACTGGCCGTCGGTGGTGAGGATGCCGCTGCCACCATCGACATGATTGCGCCAGTCGAAGCGCGCAAGGTCGGCGAACACGCCCACGCGCGCCGATTGGCCGGGCGCGAAATGCAGCGCGATGTCGCCGCCGTTGTTGATCCATGCGCGCTCGATGCCGGGGCGCTCGTAGAACGCGATCAGCTCCTGCGCGACCGAGCCGGCCACCGCCGCCATCGGCGTGATGAACATCGGGGAGAACGCGGCGCAGGCGTCCCACATGCGGCGCGCCACCACATTGCGCGGACGCATCTTGTCGGTGACGGGCAGGCGCAGCAGCGGCAGCTCGTGCACCAGTTCGTCGAGCACGTGGACGAAGCGCGCCCACGCGGCGTCGTGCGCGGCCGCGACGGCGTACGGATCGCCATGCGCCTCGGCCACGATGTCGATCGGGCCGTGGTTGAAATGCCAGCGGTTCTTGTCGAGCGCTGCGCGTTGGGCGGACATGATCAGCCCAGCATGGGAGCGTGGCCGAGCGGCCACGGATTGGCGTCGTCCATCGCGAGCCATTGGCGCGCGAGCGGGGCGCCGTCTTCCTGCCATGCACCGCGCGCGAGCGCCTGTTCGAGCGGGAAGATGTGTTCCATGTGGCCGCCGAGCGCCTCGTAGTCGTCGCGCCGCATGCTGAACTCGATGGGTGCGACGATGGCTGGCGTGGGCACGGTGCCGAAGCTGTTGTCGGGCATGCGCATGACGTCCGCCATCACAGTGATGCCGCCGCCGGGCCACACGTATGCCGGCGCGCCGCCGCATGTGACGTTGACCAGCGCGCGCTTGATGGCACGCGTGAGCAGCACCGGGTTTTCGGTGACGCCCGCGCGCAGGCTGCCGCCCGCGCCGCCGAGGAACAGCACGGTGCACAGCGAGGGTTCGCAGTTCTCGCCGATGCGGTCGACGATGCGCTTCACCTCCGCAGGCATGGGCTGCTCGACGGGCTTCAGTGCATCGTCGAGCACGTACCACTGCGCGTGCTCGCCGGTGGTCGAGGTCATGAGCAGGCGCAGGCCGGGGCGCGCAACGCCCTCTTCCCAGCCCTCGATGATCGCGAGCGGATCGGCGATGTCGGTGCCGCCCCAGCCGTTGCCCGGGTTCGCCACCTGGAAGTAGCGCCCCGGCGTGGACTTGCGCCCCAGCATCTGGATGCCCGAGGGCGCCATGTCGAGGCAGCGACCAGCCTGGTGCTCGGTGAGCACGCCGGTGATGTGGTCGTCGACCACCACCACTTCGTCGGCCACGCCCGCGAACTGGCGCGCGAAGATGCCGACCGCCGCGGAGCCGCAGCCCACGCGCATGCGCTGCTCTTCGACGCCGTTGACGATGGGCGCCTTGCCGGCCTGGATGACGAGGGTGGAGCCGCCGTCGATGGTGCACTCCACGGCCTTCTTGTTGCCCAGCAGTTGCATCAGCTCGGCCGTCATGCGGCCTTCCTTCTTGCTGCCGCCAGTAAGGTGGTGCACGCCGCCGAGCGAGAGCATCTGCGAGCCGTACTCGGCCGTGGTGACGTGGCCCACGACTTCGCCGCGATAGCGCACGTTGGCCTGCTCGGAGCCGAGGAAGCGGTCGGTGTCGATCTTCACCTTGAAGCTGCAGTAGCTGAAGATGCCTTCGGTGACGACGGTGACCATGTCGACGCCCTGGGCCTTCGATGCAACGATGAAGGGCGCGGGCTTGTAGTCGGGGTAGGTGGTGGACGAGCCCACGCCGGTGACGAAGACTTCGTCGGCGTGCAGCAGGTCGCCGTTCCAGTCGGGCTCGGCGGGAGCCGGGGCCGTTTCGGCGCCAGTGCGACTGAAGGGCACCAGCGCAGGCGCTTCGCTTTCGATCGTCCGGCGCAACAGCACCACGGGATCGACGCGCACCAGCACGCCTTCGCGGTTGGCATAGCGGTCGCAGGCGCCGGTGCGGCCGTCGGAGATCTGGCACAGCACCGGGCAGGCGTTGCACTCGACTTTGGCCGTGCTCATGCGCTCGTTGCGCGGCGGCGCCTTGCCGAAGGCGCCGCTGCCGGCTTCAGCCACCACGGGCATGTCCATGCCGGGGAGGCCATCTGTCTTGGTGTGTTCTGTCATCGGGCAATCTCGTGGGCGTATGTGGGCAAATCCTGGCTGTCGGGGTTTGCAACAAACGTGCCGTCCGCCCGCTTGTGCACCGACTTCCGTTTGTGTAGCATTCCCTACACTTTCATGTTGCGTTCACTACATTCGCAGTCAATGTAGCAAACAGGCCCGATGCTTGCAATGGTGTTTTCTCGCGATGTTCATCGGGGTTTTTACGACCAACGACAATGGAGGGTTCGGAGCCGGCCGGCGGTTTTCGCCCCAAAGGCGTGCACGTCGGCTCAGCCAACCTCCCCTGTTACCAACCAACTCTTGAGTTCCGTATGAGTGCATTCAGCGAAGAACGCGTCCTGAGCGTCCACCACTGGACCGACCGCCTGTTCACCTTCACCACCACGCGCGACCCGGCGCTGCGCTTCTCGAACGGTCATTTCACGATGATCGGCCTGAAGGTCAACAACAAGCCCCTGCTGCGCGCCTACAGCATCGTGAGCCCGAACTACGAGGAGCATCTCGAGTTCCTGAGCATCAAGGTGGAAGAAGGCCCGCTGACTTCGAAGCTGCAGCACATCCAGGTGGGCGACACCATCATCGTGGGTCGCAAGCCCACGGGCACGCTGCTGATCGACTACACGCTGCCGGCCAAGCGCCTGTACCTGTTCGGCACCGGCACCGGCCTCGCACCGTTCATGAGCATCATCCGCGACCCGGACACGTACGAGAAGTTCGAGCAGGTCATCCTGGTGCACGGCGTGCGCCAGGTCGACGAGCTGGCCTATCACGACCTCGTGACCGACCACCTGCCCAAGCACGAGATCCTCGGCGAGATGATCGCCAAGCAGTTGCTGTACTACCCGACCGTCACGCGCGAGGAGTTCCGCAACCAGGGCCGCATCACCGACCTGATCGAGAGCAACAAGCTCACCGACGACCTCGGCCTGCCGCCGCTCAACGTCGAGGAAGACCGCGTCATGCTGTGCGGCAGCCCCGGCCTGCTGGTCGACCTGAAGCACATCCTGGAGAAGCGCGGCTTCAAGGAAGGCAACACGAGCACGCCGGGCGACTTCGTGGTCGAGCGCGCGTTCGCAGAGAAGTAATCGGCATCTCGCGCGCCCGATGGCCGACAGCCGCTCCGCACCCAAGACCAAGCCCCAGCGTCGCACGGGCGTGCGCGAGGCGGCCGCCCAGGCCACGCGCGACAGCATCCTGAAATCGGCGACCAAGGTGTTCGCCAAGTACGGCTACGACGGCGGCAGCGTGGAGAAGATCTCCAAGGCCGCGAAGTCGTACGACCGGATGATCTATTACTACTTCGGCAGCAAGGAAGGCCTCTTCATTGCGGTGCTCGAAGGCATCTACCAGCGCATGGACGACGCCGAGGCCGCCATCGCGCTCGACGCCTCGCGGCCGGTGGAAGCGCTCACCGAAGTCATCCGCTTCGTGCTGGGCTACTACCGCAAGAACCCCGAGTTCGTCACGCTCTTGAACACCGAGAACCTGCACAAGGGCCGGCACATTTCGAAGTCGCTGCGGGCGCGCGAGTATTCGTCGCGCGCGGTGGCGATCATTGCGGAAATCCTCGCCAGCGGCGCTGCGCAGGGCCTGTTCCGCAAGGAACTGGTGGCGCGCGACATCTACCTGCTGATCGCGTCCACGGGTTATTTCTACACCTCCAACCGCCACACGCTCACCGCCTTCCTCGGTGAACCGCTGGAGTCACCGGAGGCGATCACGCACTGGGAAGACTTCGTGATCGAGACGCTGCTGCGCACGGTGCGCGCGGACGCGGATACAGAAGCGGACGAGCCGCAAGACAACACACCACCCCACGAGGACACATCGAAATGGCAGAAATCGCAGCCGGCGGCAAGTCGGGCAAGGTCGTCATAAAGAACATCGGGCTGCTGCTCTCGGGCGACATCGACAAGCCCATCCTCGACGCCGACACCATCGTGGTGAACGACGGCCTGATCGTCGCGGTCGGCAAAGAGAAAGACTGCGATCTCGAAGGCGCGCAGACCGTCATCGACGCGAAGAAGACCTGCGTGGCGCCCGGCCTGATCGATAGCCACGTGCATCCGGTGTTCGGCGACTGGACGCCGCGCCAGGGCCAGATCGGCTGGATCGACTCCACCATGCACGGCGGCGTGACCACCATGATTTCCGCCGGCGAGGTGCACCTGCCCGGCCGTCCCAAGGACATCGTGGGCCTGAAGGCCCTGGCCATCACCGCGCAGCGCGCCTTCGACAACTTCCGCCCCGGCGGAGTGAAGGTGCTGGCGGGCGCGCCCGTCATCGAGAAGGGCATGGTCGAGAGCGACTTCAAGGAACTCGCCGAAGCCGGCGTGGGCCTGCTTGGCGAAGTGGGCCTGGGCTCTGTCAAGGCTGGCTATGAGGCGAAGGAGATGGTGGCCTGGGCGCGCAAGTACGGCATCCAGAGCACCATCCACACGGGCGGCCCGTCGATCCCGGGCTCGGGCCTGATCGACAAAGATGTTGTGCTCGAGGCCGACGCCGACATCATCGGCCACATCAACGGCGGCCACACCTCACTGCCCGAGGCGCACGTGTGTGAGCTCTGCGAGAAGAGCTCGCGCGCCATCGAGATCGTGCACAACGGCAACGAGAAGGTGGCCATCGCGGCGGCCAAGGCGGCGCTGGAGCTCAAGTGCCCGCACCGCGTGATTCTCGGCACCGACGGGCCCGCGGGCTCGGGCGTGCAGCCGCTGGGCATCCTGCGCATGGTGGCAATGCTGTCGTCCATCGCGAACATTCCGGCCGAGCTGGTGTTCTGCTTCGCGACCGGCAACACGGCGAAGATCCGCAAGCTCAACTGCGGCCTGATCGAGGTGGGCCGCGACGCCGACTTCGTGTTCATGGACCGCGCGCAGCATTCGCCCGCGCCGGGCCTGCTCGAAAGCGTGCAGCTCGGCGACATTCCGGGCGTGGGCATGGTGATGATCGACGGCATCGTGCGCTGCGGCCGCAGCCGCAATACGCCGCCCGCGACTGAAATCCCGGTGGTGGTTTCCGGCGCGCACTGACACGCGCCACGACACCCGGCGGCCTCAGCCGCCGCGGTGCGAGCGAAAGACCAGGTAGCGCGCCGACAGGAAATTGGCGCTCATGCCGGCAAGGCTGCCCAGCGCCACGCCCAGGGCAGCGGCCCAGTGCCCTTCGACGCAGTGCAGCGTCAGCACATAGGCGCCGTAGTTGAGCACCGCGCCGGCGGCCATGGTCGCCAGATAGCCCAGGTACTCGCGCCAGAGAGAGCGGCCGGCCGATGCGCTGGCCGCGAAGGTGTAGCGGCGGTTGAAGGCCCAGGTGGTGGTCGCCGCTGCAAGAAACGACACCACCCGCGCGCCGTACCAACCCAGCAGCGGCGCCAGCAGATACAGCACGACCACGTCGACCACGAGCCCGATCACGCCGACGAGGGCGAAGGAGAGGAACTCGCGTCCGATCTTCATCGTGAAGTGCGTGTGCCGCGGGCCGCCTGCTCGCGCACGCTAGGAATCGCGAGGTAGCTAAGCCGCTTGGCCTCCCGTCGCCCCAGCGTGATGGCCTGCATGACAACGCCGCACACGAAGGACAGCATGGCAGCCAGCATCGCACCCGTGGCCAGCACCGCCGTGGGGAGCCGGGGCACCAGGCCGGTGTGCATGTAGGTCATGACGAGCGGCAGGACCAGCGCGACCGACATCAGCACCAGCAGCCCCCCGATGATCGAGAAGAACTGCAGCGGCCGCTCGCTCACGAACAGCTTGCAGATGGTCTTGAGGATGCGCCAGCCGTCGCGGTAGGTCGAGAGCTTGCTGACCGAGCCTTCGGGGCGCGTGCTGTAGGCGGTGCTTTCCTCGGCATAGGGCATGCGCAGTTCGAGCGCGTGCACGGTGAGTTCGGTTTCGGTCTCGAAGCCCCGCGACAGCGCCGGGAACGACTTGGCATAGCGCCGCGAGAACACGCGGTAGCCCGAGAGCATGTCGCTGAGGCCTCCGCCGAACAGCTGCGCCACGGCGCCCGTGAGCATGCGGTTGCCCAGGCGGTGGCCGGTGCGGTAGGTATGCGCGTCCAGGCCGTCGTCCACGCGGCTGCCGACCACCATGTCGAGGTTGTCGCTCACCAGCCGGTCGATGAGCCGGTGCGCGGCGCCGGTGTCGTAGGTGGCGTCGCCGTCGACCATCACGTACACGTCGGCATCGACGTCGGCGAACATGCGCCGCACCACGTTGCCCTTGCCGCGCAGGGTCACGTGCGTGACGATGGCGCCGGCCGCGCGCGCCACGGCGGCCGTGTCGTCGCTGGAGTTGTTGTCGAAGACGTGGATCTCGGCCTCTGGCAGCGCAGCGCGAAAGCCCGCCACCACCTGGGCGATGGCTAGCGCCTCGTTGTAGCAGGGGATCACCGCGGCAATGCGCAGGCCGCTGCTGCCGTGGGTGGTGGGGAAATTGGCGTCGGTCATGGTGCGGCGGGAAGGATACGGTAGACCCGGCTGCCGTCCTTCTCGTATTCGACGGCGAAGTACTTGTCGAAGTCGACGCGCGCGCTGAATACGGGCACCACGCTGTCCGGCAGGACGACCGCAACAAAGCCCAGGCCACCGAGCTTGCGCGCGAGATCGCCGCCCGACAGGCGCCCGAAGTCGGTGTAGCGCCACGGCCCGAGCGTGTCGCCCCAGATGGGGTTGGGGCCGTAGTAGATCGCCTCGTTCAGCGCGATCTGGTAGACGCGGCCGGTGGCAGTGCGGCGCAGGTAGTCCATGACGGCGTAGCCCGGCACGTGCTTGCGCAGCACGGCATCGCGGGCTTCCGGGGTGATCGAGACCATCGACACCTTCACCGCGGTCTGGCGCACCGACACGGCGGCCAGCACGGCCAGCAGCAGCACGAGCACCCAGTCGCCCGCGCGGGCGCCGGAACGCGCGGTGTCGCGGCTCATCGAGCCCGTTGCGACGGTGCCGGCATCCTGCGTCTTCTCCTTCGCACCGAACATGCGGCGCACGCCCGATGCGGCCCAGCCGAACAGCACCTGCCAGCCGATGGCCGCGATGGCGGCCAGCAGCGGGAACGAGGCCGTCAGGTAGCGCGGATAGCGCGAGGTCACGACCCAGACCACCACCGAGTAAAGGCAGAACCAGCCTGCCGCACGCACGGCCGCGGAGCGCTTCCACAGCACGCTGAACGGTGCGAAGAACACGGACCAGATCAGCGCATTGGGCAGTTCGGCATGCACGCGCACATCCGCCACCTGCTGCACGTAGTCGGCCGGCGTCCATTCGGTGAAGCCGAACACGCGCGCACCGATAGGGTTGAACGGGTCGCCCGTCATGACGGCGTTGCGCGCGTACCAGTACACGCACGGGATCAGGAAGCAGACGAACACCAGCGCCCATGCCTGGGGCCGGCGCTCGTGGCGAATGACGAACAGCGCCACCAGCGGCAGGAAGATCAGCGCCTGGTACTTCGAGCCCGCGGCCACGCCGAGGCAGAACGCAGCCACGCCGAGCCAGCGCATGCCGCCGTGCGCGGGCTTTCCGGGTTCCGATTCGCGCCACCACCACAGCGCCACGCAGGCCGACAGCACGAACAGCGCCACGCCCATGTCGATCAGTGCGTTCGAATAATCGCCAAGCCCCAGCCAGATGGCCGCGCCGATGCAGGCGGTGAGCCGGTTGGCGTGCAGGATGCCGAGGCGGAAGATCATCACCACCGACAGGGCGCCCGCCAGTGCATTGAGGAAGTGCGGCAGCACGTCGTCGCCGACCTGCAGTGCGGCGGCGTAGAGCAGGTTGTAGTTGTACGGGAACCAGGGGTAGCGCAGCCAGTCGTGGATGCCCAGCGAGCCCTGCTGCGCGACCTGGCGCGCATACGGCAAGTGGTACATCAGCTCGTCGAAGGCGATCGGCGGCGCGAGCGGCGCTACCAGCGCGGGCAATGCGACCAGAGCCAGCGCGATCATCGCGACGCGTTCGAAGTAGGTCCACGGCGCGGCGGGTTCGTTCGCGCGCAGGGCACGCCGCTCGCGCAGCCACGACGGCAGCTGGATCGCCGCCGCAACGAAGCCCGCCACGACAAGCGCCACGGTCGCGCCCATCTTGAAGGCCCCGAAGATGGCCAGCGCCTGGAACGCGCAGATGAAGAGGCCAACGCCCAGCGCCACGGCCATGGCGGCTTCGAGCCCAGCGTCGCGGCGCGGCGGCGGGGCCATGCGGCCCAGCAATGCGCGGCCGTAACCCCAGCAGCTGAACACGAAAACCGCCAGTGCCGCGTAGTGCGCGGCTGCAAACATCAGCTTCTGAATAACAACTCCCGGCGCCGGGCGGCCGCGCCGGCCGGCAGGTTCAAAGATTGGGCGCCAGCAGACGCTCGAGATCGGACTCGCTCTCCTTGCGCCGCGCGGCCTGGTCCTGCAACTGATCGTGTCCGATCTTGCCGACGTTGAAGTACGTCGAATCGGGGTGGCTCAGGTAGAAACCGCTCACGCTGGCGGCGGGCATCATAGCGAGGCTTTCCGTCAGGGTCATGCCAATGTCCGCGCAGGCCAGAAGGTCGAACATCGGCCGCTTCACGCTGTGGTCGGGGCAGGCCGGGTAGCCGGGCGCGGGGCGGATGCCGCGGTACTTCTCCGCGATCATGTCGTCGTTGCTCAGGCTTTCGTCGCTCGCGTAGCCCCAGAGATCGGTGCGCACGCGGTGGTGCAGCGACTCGGCGAAGGCCTCGGCCAGCCGGTCGGCCAGGGCCTTGAGCATGATGGCCGAGTAGTCGTCGAGGTCGTCGATGAAGTACTTCTCTTTTTTCTCGACGCCCAGGCCGGCGGTGACGGCGAACATGCCGACGTAGTCTTTCACGCCGCTGTCCTTGGGCGCGACGAAGTCGGACAGGCAGCGGCTGGGGCGCATCACGCCGTCGATCATCTGCTTCTCGGTCTGCTGGCGCATGCCGTACCAGGTGAGCGCGACCTCGCTGCGCGACTCGTCGGTGTACAGCTCGATGTCGTCGTCGTTCACCGTGTTGGCGGGCCAGAAGCCGACGATGCCGCTCGCGCTGAGCCAGCGGCCTTCGATGAGGCGCTTGAGCATGCGCTGGCCGTCGGCGTACACGCGCACGGCCTCGGTGCCGACGATCTCGTCCTTCAGGATGGCGGGGAACGGACCGGCCAGGTCCCAGGTCTGGAAGAACGGGCCCCAGTCGATGTACTTGGCCAGATCGGTCAGGTCGAAGTTCTTGAACACGCGCCGGCCAATGAACTTGGGCACCGGCGGCAGGTAGTTCGCGAAGTCGATGGGCGTCTTGTTGGCGCGCGCCTTGGCCAGCGGCCACATCGGCACCTGCTTCTTGTTGGCGTGCTGCTGGCGCACCTTGACGTAGTCGGCGTTGATCTCGTCGATGTACGCGGTGGCCTGGTCGGAGAGCAGGCTCTGCGCCACGCTCACGCTGCGCGAGGCGTCGGGCACGTAGACCACGGGGCCTTCGTAGTGCGGCGCGATCTTCACGGCCGTGTGCACGCGGCTGGTGGTGGCGCCGCCGATGAGCAGCGGAATCTTCTTGATGCGGAAGTGGTCGTCCTTCTGCATCTCGCCGGCCACGTACTGCATTTCTTCGAGGCTCGGCGTGATGAGGCCCGACAGGCCCACGATGTCCGCTCCCTCGACCTTCGCCTTGGCCAGGATCTCGTGGCACGGGACCATGACGCCCATGTTCACCACTTCGAAGTTGTTGCACTGGAGCACGACGGTGACGATGTTCTTGCCGATGTCGTGCACGTCGCCCTTCACGGTGGCGATGATGATCTTGCCCTTGGTGCGCACGTCGCGGCCCGCGGCCTCGTCCTGGCGCTTTTCTTCCTCGATGTAGGGAATGAGGTGGGCCACGGCCGACTTCATCACGCGCGCCGACTTCACCACCTGCGGCAGGAACATCTTGCCCTGGCCGAACAGGTCGCCCACGATGTTCATGCCGTCCATCAGCGGGCCTTCGATCACGTGCAGCGGGCGGCCGCCCTTGGCGAGGATCTGCTGGTAGGCCTCTTCGGTGTCTTCCACGATGAAGTCGGTGATGCCATGCACCATCGCGTGCGACAGGCGCTGGTTGACGTGCACCGGGTTCTCGGGCGTGCCGCGCCATTCGAGCTTCTTGCTGTCGTCCTTGGCGCCGCTCTTGGCGGTTTCGGCCACTTCGACGAGGCGCTCGCCGGCGTCGGCGCGGCGGTTGAGCACCACGTCTTCGACGCGCTCGCGCAGCTCGGGTTCGAGGTCGTCGTACACGCCGACCATGCCGGCGTTGACGATGCCCATGTCCATGCCCGCCTTGATCGCGTGGTACAGGAACACGGTGTGAATCGCTTCGCGCACCGGGTCGTTGCCGCGGAAGCTGAAGCTCACGTTCGAAACGCCGCCCGACACCTTGGCGCCCGGCAGGTTCTCCTTGATCCAGCGCACGGCGTTGATGAAGTCGACCGCGTAGTTGTCGTGCTCCTCGATGCCCGTGGCAATGGCGAAGATGTTCGGGTCGAAGATGATGTCTTCGGGCGGGAAGCCCACCTCGTCGACCAGGATGCGGTAGGCGCGCTCGCAGATCTCGATCTTGCGTGCGTAGGTGTCGGCCTGGCCTTTTTCATCGAAGGCCATCACCACTGCGGCGGCGCCGTAGCGCTTCACCAGCTTGGCCTCGTGCTTGAACTTGTCGACCCCCTCCTTCATGGAGATGGAGTTGACGATGCCCTTGCCCTGGATGCAGCGCAGGCCGGCCTCGATGACTTCCCACTTCGAGCTGTCGACCATCACCGGCACGCGCGCGATGTCGGGTTCGCTGGCGATGAGGTTCAGAAAGCGGACCATCGCGGCCTTGCTGTCGAGCATGGCCTCGTCCATGTTGATGTCGATCACCTGCGCGCCGTTCTCGACCTGCTGGCGCGCCACGGCCAGGGCTTCTTCGAACTGGCCGTTCAGGATCATCCGCGCGAAGGCCTTCGAGCCCGTGACGTTGGTGCGCTCGCCGATGTTGACGAACAGCGTGCCCTCGCCGATGGCAACCGGTTCGAGGCCGGACAGCTTCATGGGAGGGGGCATTGGGGAAGACATGGTTTGACTCGGGGGCAAAAGCGGTTATTCGTGCGCGGGTTGGGGGAGTCTATCGCCCTCCCCCAAGCAGATAGCGTGCAAGGAGTAAGTCTGAATCATGAAAGGGTAAGTCCGAATCGATAGCGAATCCCTGATTTCGCAGAATGAAAAGAGCACGCTCGTTCTTTTTTGCGTGCATCCCCAAAACCGATCCAACCCAATTGCAGGGAGTTCCGATGATTCGACTGAAGACGATTCTGGCTTCGACGGGCAGGAAAAGCGGTACGGCGCGGCGCTCTGCCGGCGCGCTGCTGATGTGCGGCGTGCTGGCCTTGGCGCCCCTGATGCAGACGGCCCAGGCCGCCAGCAGCAAGACCGCGCAGACGGCGTACCCGATCGTGCTGGTGCACGGCATGCTGGGCTTCGACACGATCGCGGGCATCGACTACTGGTACGGCATTCCCGGCGAGCTTCGCGCCCAGGGCGCCAAGGTCTTCGTCGCCGAAGTGGCGGCCACCAACAGCAGCGAAGTGCGCGGCGAACAGCTGCTCAAGCAGGTCAAGGACGTGCTGGCGCTCACCGGCGCGAGCAAGGTCAACCTGATCGGTCATTCGCACGGCGGCCCCACGGCGCGCTACGTCTCGGGCGTGGCGCCGGAGCTGGTGGCCTCCGTCACGACGGTAGGCAGCCCCCACAAGGGCAGCAAGGTGGCCGACGTGCTCGGCGACACGCTGCCGGCCGGCAGCCTCAGCCGGACCGTGGTGGTCAGCGCCGTCAACGCGTTCTCCAGCCTGCTCGGCATTCTCTCGGGCAACAACTCGCCCCAGAACGGGCTGGGCGCGCTCGATTCGCTGAACACCGTGGGCTCGGCGAAGTTCAACGCCAAGTTCCCCGACGGCGTGCCCACCACGGCCTGCGGCAACGGGGCCGAGCTGGTCAACGGCGTGCGGTATTTCTCCTGGTCGGGCACCCAGCCGCTGACCAACGTGTTCGACGCCTCCGACTACCCGCTGTCGCTGCTGAGCGCGGTCCACGGCGAAGCCAACGACGGGCTGGCATCGGCCTGCAGTTCGCATCTGGGCACCTACCTTGGCAGCTACCGGCAGAACCATCTGGACGAGGTGAATCAGCTGCTCGGGTTGCGCGACCTGTTCTCGGTGAGCCCGGTGACGCTGTACGTCAACCAGGCGGCGAAGCTGAAGCAGCTCGGCCTCTGAGGAGTCAATGTCCCCGAAGCTCCTGAGTCCGCTGGCGGCGATCGCGGTGGTGGTGGCCGCGGGCGTGGCGTGGTGGCAGCTCAGCGAGCCTGAAGCGCCAGCGGTCGCCGCTTCTTCGGCGCCGCCGGCCACCAACCCCGCGGCGGCGAAAGCATCCGCCGTCGCGTTGCGCAACAACAGCCACGCCCCCGACCCACTGCTGACACCCGACCTGCTGCGCATCTTCGAGCAGATGCTGAACGACAGCCAGGCCAGGGACAAGGAAGGCCTGATGGCCGAGATGCGCGCCAAGATCGACAAGTACCTGCCGCCGGAATGGCGCGTGCGCGGGCTGGGCCTGCTGGAGCGCTACATCGACTATCGCAACGCGCTAGAGGCGCTGCCGGCGGCCAGCATCGGCGACCCTGCCGGGCTGCGCAGGATCCTCGATGCGCGCGCGGGCATCCGGGCACGCTACTTCGCGCCGGAAGAGGTCGAGGGCCTGTTCGGCGCCGAGGAGAAGTTCGACCGCTTCAGCGTCGAGAAGCTGGAAATCGAGCGCAACAAGGATCTGACGCCCGAGCAGAAGCGCGAAGCGCTGGCGCAGACCGAGAAGAACTGGCTTACGCCCGAGCAGCTAGCCGACCGGGCTGCCACCACGGCGCAACTCGGCGTCGCCGAGCAGACCGCGGCGCTGGAAGCACGCGGTGCGAGCCCCCAGGAGCGCTTTGCCGAGCGCTCCCAGCAGTACGGCTACGAGGCAGCGCAGCGGCTGGCCACGCTCGACCAGCAGGAGCAAGACTGGCAAAGCCGCCTCTCGCGCTATGCCGCAGCCGACGAGCCCACGCGGGCGCAGCTGCAGGCCCAGCTCTTCACGCCGCAGGAGGCGCTGCGGCTTCAGGCCGCACTGGAAGTCCGCGCCGCCAACGACAAGAAGAAGGCGCCCTCTACGCCGTGACCACCGTGCTGTTCGCCGCCGCAGAAGCCGGCAGGCCGAACACCCGGTCGAAGGCCCAGTTGAAGACGAAGGTGTAGACCAGGAAGAAGATCACCAGCCCCAGGTCCATCACCAGTGCCTGCCAGAGCGACACGCCCAGGCCCCAGGCGAACATCGGCACCAGGAAGACAACCAGCCCGCCCTCGAAGCCGATGGCGTGGGCGATGCGGCGGCGCAGGCTGCGACCGCGCACGACCTGGCGCGACTCCCAGCGCTCGAACAGCGAATTGAAGACCAGGTTCCAGATCACCGCGACGACCGAGGCGGCCACCGCCAGCACGCCCGAATGGCCGAGGCCGGCGTCCGTCATCAATGCCAGCCCGGCGCTGGCGGCGACGATGGCGATGCCCTCATAAAGGCTGATGTAGACGATGCGACGTTGAATGCCTTGCATGACTCTTCTCTTGGTTTCGTTACTGCGATGACTGGACTTTATGTGTCATCCGCTGATATAAAAAGTTAACTTGTTTCAGTTTTATTGATAGGTCGGGTGCCATGGCTTTTTCCAGCGACAACGTCGAAGTCTTCCTGGCCGTGATCGACCACGGCTCCTTCTCGGCCGCCGCCCGGGCGTTGCACAGGGTGCCGTCGGCCGTGAGCATGGCCATCGCCAACCTCGAGGCCGAGCTCGACCTGCCGTTGTTCGACCGCAGCGGCCGCGAGCCCCAGCCCACCGCCGCCGCGCGCTCGCTTGAGCCGCAGGCGCGGCTGCTGGCGGCCCAGCTCAGGCAGCTGCAGGTGCAGGCGCTGGCGCTGACCCAGGGGCTGGAAGACCGGCTCACGCTGGCCATTGCGCCCGAACTGCTGGCCGCGCGCTGGAGCGGTCCGCTGGCCGAGCTGGCGCGGGAGCATCCGCTGCTGCAGGTCGAGGTGCTGGCGGCCCCGCAGGCCGACGCACTGGCGCTGCTCCACAGCGGGCGCGCGCAGCTGGCGTTGGTGTTCGAGCGCCCGAGCCTCGACGGGCGCGAAGGCTTCCAGGAGGTCGGCAGCGACCTGATGGTGGCGGTCATCGCGCCGGACCACCCGGTGCTCGCGGCCAACGGTGGCCGGCTGCGCGAGGACCATCTGACGAACACCCGGCAGATCGTCGTGGCCGGGCGCGACCTGACCACCAGCGACCCGCGCTTCGTGTTCGCGCGCCATGTCTGGCGCACCGACAACGCACTGGCCGCGCTGAGCCTGATCACCGCCGGGCTGGGCTGGGGCTGGCTGCAGCGCAACTTCGCAAAGCCGCATGTGGCGGCGGGCGCCCTGATCGAGATTCCGTTCGAGAACCTCAGCAACGGGCTGGACCTGTGGGTGGACGTGGTGTGGTCACGTGAGCGCCCACTCGGCCTGGGAGCCCAGCGTTTCGTGAAGTTGATAGCGAAGGACCGGGCAGCCGCCGGTGAGTGCAGCCCCAAGACCGGCGGCGATCAAGGCGACTAGACGACTGGTCTAATAGCCGCTAGAGTGCGGGCCATGAACGCGATCGCCCCCACTCCCGACGTCCGCCAGCACATCCTCGAAGTGGCCCATCCGCTGCTGCTGCAAAGGGGCTTCACCGGGGTCGGCCTGGCCGAGGTGCTGGCGGCGGCGAAGGTGCCGAAGGGCTCGTTCTATCACTACTTCGGCTCCAAGGAGGCCTTCGGCGAGGCCGTGCTGGAAGCCTATTTCACCGAATACCTGGGACGTACCGACGCGTTATTGACCGAGGCACCGGGCACGGCCGCGCAACGGCTGATCGGCTACTTCGACGACTGGCTCGATTCGCAGACCGGCGACGATGCGCAGAGCCGCTGCCTCGTGGTCAAGCTCGGCGCGGAGGTCTGCGACCTGTCCGAGAGCATGCGCGCGGCGCTGGCGCGCGGCACCAGTGGCATCACCGACCGGCTGGCGCGCTGCATCGAAGCCGGCCGGGCCGACGGCTCGCTGCAGCCCCCGCCGCAAGCAAAGGAACAGGACGCGCAGGGAATCGCCGTCGCGCTCTACCAGCGATGGCTCGGCGCCAGCCTGCTGGCCAAGATCACCCGAGACCGCGCCTCGCTGGACATGGCCATGCGCGACACCCGGCAGCTGCTGGGCCTGTCTCCGGACATCTGAAAAAGCCTGGAGCGGGAGGCATACGCGCTCCCGCTTTTTTTCGGCCGTGCACTAGACGACTGGTCTATTCGCCTCCGCAGATCCGCATCCCCAACCACTACAGGAGCCACCAGCCCATGCCTCAAAGCGACACCCTCAACCGCCGCATCGTCCTCGCCGCACGCCCGCGCGGCCTGCCGACACCGGGCGACTTCCGCCTCGAAGAAACCGCCGTCCCCACGCCCGGCGAAGGACAGGTGCTGCTGCGCACCCTGCACCTGTCGCTCGACCCGTACATGCGCCAGTTGATGGATGAGATCGCGCCGGTCTACGCGGCCTCGGTGCCGCTGGGCGAGCCTATGCCGGGCGGCACGGTGAACCGCGTCGCCGCCTCCAAGCACCCGCAGTTCCGCCCCGGCGATCTCGTGCTCGGCAACGCCGGCTGGCAGGACTACGCGCTGTCCGACGGCCAGGACCTGCTCCCGCTCGGCGAGATGGCGCAGCCTTCGCTGGCGCTGGGCGGGCTCGGCATGCCTGCCTTCACCGCCTACGTCGGCCTGCTCGACATCGGCCAGCCGAAACCGGGCGACACCGTTGTCGTGGCCGCGGCGACCGGCGCGGTCGGCTCGGTGGTCGGGCAGATCGCCAAGCTCAAGGGCGCGCGCGTGGTCGGCATCGCGGGCGGCGCGAACAAGTGCCGCTACGCGGTCGAAACACTGGGCTTCGACGCCTGCCTCGATCGCCACGACCCGGGGTTCGCATCGCGCCTCGCGGCCGCGTGCCCCAAGGGCATCGACGTGTACTTCGAGAACGTCGGCGGCGCAGTGTTCGACGCGGTGCTGCCGCTGCTCAACATCGGCGCGCGCGTGCCGGTGTGCGGGCACATCGCGGACTACAACAACGAGACGCTGCCGTCCGGCCCGAACCGGCTGCCGCTGCTGATGGCGGCGCTGCTGCAGAAGCGCATCCGCATGCAGGGCTTCGTCATCCTCGACCACTACGGCGACCGCTTCGACGCCTTCCGGCGCGAGATGAGCGAATGGGTCGATGCCGGCCTCGTGACGCTGCGCGAGGACCGGGTCGACGGGCTGGATAACGCGCCGGCTGCGCTCATCGGCCTGCTGGAGGGGCGCAACTTCGGCAAGCGCGTGGTGCACGTCGCCGAGGGCTGACGCACGCGCCTTCAGGGCCGGTGGCCACCTCCATGGCCGCCACCATGTCCGCCGCCGTGTCCGCCACCGTGTCCGCCACCGCCATGCGGGCGTTCGCCGCCGCCCCCACCGGGCCTCGGCCGGCCGCCGGGGTGTGGATGTGCCACGCCGGGCGGAGTCCCGGGACGAAAGCCCGGCTGCGGCCGCGGCGGCCTGATGCCGGGATCGTGCGGCGGGCGGAATCCAGGTCCGGGTGGTGGGCGAAAGCCAGGCCCCGGCGGCCGGAAACCCGGCCCTGGCCGCCACGGGTGCGGCTGCCATCCCGGCCTCACCGGCGGCGGTGGACGCCAGCCCGCCATGGGTGGCGGAGGCGGCCGGCCGCCCCACCAGCGCCGGTCGCCGTACCACGGCCGGTCGCGGTAGTAGTCGGCCCAGTAGCTGCCGATCGCGAAGCCGATGATCGGCACGCCGATCACCGCGCCGTAGGTGGCCAGCGGCACGCGCTGCTCCTGATATGCGTAGTCGAGGTTGCGCGACCAGACCCAGCCGCGCCCGCCGTCGGGCAGCACCACGTCGCACCAGCCATAGCCGCTGGTGCAGCCGACCACGTCGAGCGGCTGGCCCGGTCCGAGGCGCGCCACCAGCGGATAGTCGCCCGAAGGCCCGGCACGCATGTTGACCGCGCCGCGCGTGAAGGCCTGTTGCGCCGCGGCCGCGAGCGGAAGCAGCAGTGCCAGTGCGCCAATGCCGATCCAGCGCGGGACGAGTGTGTTCATGGGTAGGCTCCTTGCGCCCCAGCGTAGGCCGGGGGCCGAGAGCCTGTCAATCGGCCGCGGGCGCGACCGGAGTGGTGCTTACGCGGCTTCCTTGTAGAAGCCGGCGTTGTTGCTGCCGAGCACGCGGCCTGCCACTGGCGCCACGGCCTTGCCGATGGCCGCGATGTGGTCCGGCGTAGTGCCGCAGCAGCCACCCACGATGTTCACCAGCCCCTCGGCCGCGAACTCGTGCAGCAGCCGCGAGGTCACGTCGGGCGTCTCGTCGAAGCCCGTGTCGCTCATCGGATTGGGCAGGCCCGCGTTCGGGTAGCAGCTGATGAAGGTGTCGCCGGCCACACGCGCCAGCTCCTGGATGTACGGGCGCATCAGCGCCGCGCCCAGCGCGCAGTTCAGGCCGATGGCCAGCGGCTGCGCATGGCGCACGCTGTGCCAGAAGGCGGTGACGGTCTGGCCGCTGAGGATGCGGCCCGAGGCGTCGGTCACCGTGCCGCTGATGATGAGCGGCAGGCGCTGCCCGCTGTTGTCGAAATATTCGTCGACCGCGAACAGCGCGGCCTTGGCGTTGAGCGTGTCGAAGATGGTCTCGACCAGGATCACGTCGGCGCCACCTTCGACCAGCGCTTCGGTCTGCTCGTAGTAGGCCGCGCGCAGTTCCTCGAAGTTGACGTTGCGCGCCCCCGGGTCGTTCACGTCGGGGCTGATGCTCGCCGTCTTGGGCGTCGGGCCAAGCGCGCCGGCCACGAAGCGCGGTTTGTCGGGTGTGCTGAACTTGTCGCAGGCCGCGCGCGCCAGCTTGGCAGACTCGAGATTCATCTCGCGCGCCAGGTGAGCCATCTTGTAGTCCTCCTGCGCGATGGTGGTCGCGCCGAAGGTGTTGGTCTCGATCAGGTCGGCGCCGGCCGCGAGGTAGCTCTCGTGGATGTCGCGGATCACGTCGGGCCGCGTGAGCGACAGCAGCTCGTTGTTGCCCTTGATATCGCGATCGAAGTCCTTGAAGCGCTCGCCGCGGTACTGCTCCTCGGTGAGCTTGAAGCGCTGGATCATCGTGCCCATGGCGCCGTCGAGGATGGCGATGCGCTTGGCGAGGATGCCGGCCAGGGCCTGGCCGCGGGTGTAGACAAGGGGCTTCATAAGCTCCGATTGTAGAAACCAGCCCATCGCCCCGCTCTGCCCCGGGGCTTGGCCTTGTCCATGCCTTGCCGGTCTGGCAAGGTTGGACGCAGGCACCCGACGCTTTCATCTCCATGCAAGAAGACATCTTCCAGGTCGGCGACGCGCACTTCGCGTTCACCGCGCAATCCTCGGCCAGCTTCGTCGACGGGGGCATGCAGTTCCAGCTGCACACGGCACCGGTCGCGTTCGATGCGGCGCTGCATGCACCCGCCTTCCAGCCCGACGACGTGGACAACCCCTCGCAGGGCTTGATCGCGCCGCAGTTCGGCACCTACGGCGCATTCTTCTTCCACGACAAGACCGGCGAGCCGCTGCGCATCGTGCAGATGCCGCAAAACCAGCCGGCCACCTTCGACTTTCACCTGTACGAGCGCGGCTTCGCGCTCGACAGCTTCCACGGCACTGTGACGCTGACGCCTTCGTCGGTCGAGCTGTGCGGCACGATGCGTTCGCGCTACGACGACAGCAAGAGCGTTCCCATCCACATCCGCAAGGCTTTCGAACCCGGCGAAGTGACGCTGCAGCCGCACACCTACACGAGCCTCGAGGAGGCTGCCGAGGTGCCGCCCGAACGGGTGCGGCGGCTGCTTGTCCGGCAGCCGTGGCAAGGCGACACACCGAAGATCGAGGCCTTCCCGCCCGAGATCCTGCGCTTCAGGAACCTCGAGTTCCTGTCGCTGCAGTTCATGTCGCCGGCGCACGCGCCCTTCACAGCCTTGCCGGACGAATTCTGTTCGCTCTCGTCGTTGAAGGAGCTGTTCGTGCGCGGCTCGGCCACCGAGCACCTGCCCGAGAACTTCGGTGCGCTCGAGCAGCTGGAAGCGCTGTTCCTGCAGTACGGCAAGCTGCGCGACCTGCCCGACAGCATCGGCCGCCTCTCGCGGCTGCAACGGCTGGTGCTGCCCGGCAACGCACTCGCCACGCTGCCCGAATGTGTCGGCCACCTGCCGGCGCTGAACCTGCTGAACGTCGAGAAGAACCCCTTCGTGTCGCTGCCGGCGTCGCTGAAGAAAATCAAGAAGGTCACGCTCGAGAACAAGCTCAAGGCGCTGTATCTCGACATCCGCTATCGCCCGGAGATCGACGTGGCGGTGGCGCCCGAAAGCTTCCTGGCGCGCGGCAGCGCGGAACACGCCGCGATCCTGGAAGCCGCCTGCGCCCGGCACAAGCTCAAGCGCTATCTGCCCGCGCTGCTGCGCCTGGCCCGCAACACCGTGCGCTACCGCACCACCGAGCCGGAAGACTATGCGCAGAAGGGCAACACGCGCTTCGGCGGCGCACCCGACCTTCCGCCGGACATCGAATTTCCCCGCGCGGAAGACGGCACGCACTGGCGCTTCTATGCGCAACTGCGCCTGGCCGACGTGGCCGGGTTTCAGCCCTGGCTGCCGCGCGACGGCATGCTCTACTTTTTCGGCGAGGACCAGGAGGAGCTGCACAAGCACCGGGTGATCCACTCGACCGCCGCCGCCTCGTCGCTGCAGACCTACGTCTACCCGGACGACGCCACGTTCGAGAACGGCGACGCGTTTCCCGGCTTCAAGGCCGTCGCCACTGCCACCGTGTCGGTGCCGAGCCTCTACAACGCACGCGACCGCCTGACCGGCCGCGACGCGGTGCTGCTGAACATCGAGGACGACGACAAGCTGCAGAAGGCCTACTGGGCGCTGCAGGAAGAGCTTTCGGGCAAGAGCGAGGACTGCCACCTCGTCAACGCGCACGTGTTCACGCAGCACGAATCGCCCGAGGAGCAGGCATCGACCGAGCGCGGCGGCCTGCCTGGCGAATGGATCAACCTGCTGATGCTCGAGTCGGACAACCGGCCCGGCTTCTGCTTCTGGGATGCGGGCACGCTGAGCTTCAGCATCCACATGAAGGACCTGGCACTCGGCGATTTCTCCAGGACTTTCGCGAGCCTGGAAAGCAGTTGAGCCTGCGGCCGCTCAGCGCGCCGCGCGCGATTCGGCGAACGCCAGCACCGCCTCGATCATGCGCCGCACATGCGGCTGCACGCCCGCCGCCACCTCGGGCAGATAGTCGAAGGGCAAGGCCTCCTGCATGTAGCTGCTCTGCGTCATCTCCAGCTGCACCGCGTGCACGTTCTGCGCAGGGTTGCCGTAGTTGCGCGTGATGTAGCCACCGGTGAAGCGGCCATTGAGCACTCCCGTGTAGCCGGTGGCGCCTTCGGCGATGCCCAGCAGCGTCTGCGCCAGCGCCGGGTCGCAGCTGATGCCCTTGCCGGTGCCCAGGTTCAGGTCGGGCAGCTTGCCTTCGAAGAAACGCGGCAGCACCGAGCGGATCGAATGCGCGTCCCACAGCGCAGCCACGCCGTGCTGGCCGCGGATACGCGCGAGCTCTTCGGCCAGCTTCGCGTGGTAGGGCTGCCAGATGGCATCGCGGCGCTCGGCGGTTTCCGCATCGCCCGGCAGGTCGCCAGGGTTGGCATACACCGGCGTGTCGTCGAAGGTGTCGACCGGGCACAGGCCGGTGACGCTCTGGCCCGGGTAAAGGCTCGCGCCGTCCGGCGGACGGTTCAGGTCGATCACGTAGCGCGAATGCGTGGCCACGAGCACCGACGCGCCGAGCTCATCGGCAAAGTCGTACAGGCGTTCGAGGTGCCAGTCGGTGTCGGGCACATGGCGCGCTTCTTCCGTGAAGCGGGCAGCCAGTGCGGGCGGCACATGCGTGCCGACATGCGGCATCGAAATGAGCAGCGGGCGCGTGCCCTGGCGGAAGCGGAATGGCGGTTCGGCGGTGGTGAAGGCCATGGTGGGGTCAATCCTTGAGTAGTTGGGTGCGCGCGGCCACGAAGGCGGCCGCGGCTTCGTCGTGCAGCGCATGGCGGCCGGCCGATACGCGCGCGCGGCCCGCCACCCAGACGGTGTCGATGGCCGAGGTGCGATGGCTCGCGAAGACGTGAGCCGAGAGCATATCGGGCGCAAGCAGGCCCTGCAGCGCGAGGTGCGAGGCGTCGAGCACGGCGAAGTCGGCCTGCTGCCCCGCTGCAAGCCCACCGACGGCGCGGGCCGATGCCTGCGCACCGCCCTGCACCGCTTCGAGCGTGAGCGCGGTCGCCACATGCGGCTGCGCCGCGCTGGCGCCGACGTTGCGCTGGCGCCTGGCCAGACGCTGGCTGTATTCGAGCATCAGCAGCTCTTCGGCGGCGTTCACGCTCGCGTGGCTGTCCGAGCCCACGCCCCATGCGCCGCCGTGGCTGCGCCATTTGGCGAAGTCGAAGATGCCGTCGCCGAGGTTGGCTTCGGTCGTCGGGCACAGGCCCGCGACCGCGCCGCTCTGGGCCGCGTATTCGTACTCGGCGTCGTTCATGTGCGTGGCGTGCACGAGGCACCAGCGTGCATCGACCGGCGCGTGATCGAGCAGCCACTCGACCGGGCGCAGTCCACTCCAGGCCACGCAGTCGTCCACTTCCTTCGTCTGCTCGGCGATGTGGATGTGGATGGGCGCGGTGCGATCGATGGCTTCGAGCCCCGCGATCGCATCGCGCAAGCCTTCGGGCGGCACTGCGCGCAGCGAATGTGGTGCGAGGCCGAGGCGTGCGCCCTGCGCATCGCAAACCGGCTTGAGCGCTTCGAGCAAACGCAGCATCGAATCGGTCGAGCGGATGAAGCGGCGCTGCCCCTCGGTGGGCGGCAGATCGCCGAAGCCCCCGGTCTGGTAGAGCACCGGCAGCAGCGTGAAGCCGATGCCGGCCTTCTTCGCCGCGCGCAGCAGGGCGAGGCTCAGCGTCGCGTCGTCGGCATACGGACGGCCGTCCACATCGTGATGCACGTACTGGAACTCGCACACGCTGGTGTAGCCCGCTTCGAGCATCTCGGCATAGAGCCAGGTGGCGATGGCTTCCATGTGCTGCGGGCCGAGGCGCGCGGCAAAGCGGTACATCAGCGTGCGCCAGCTCCAGAAGCTGTCCTGCTGCTCGGCACGGTGTTCGGTAAGGCCGGCAAAGGCGCGCTGGAAGGCGTGCGAATGCAGGTTGGGCATGCCGGGGATCACGGGGCCGCTGGCGGCTTGCGTGTCGGCAGGCCGTTGCGCACCGGACTGAACCTGCGTGAGCTGGCCCGCATCGTTCCACGTCAGCAGGACGTTTCTGGCCCAGCCTTCGGGCAGCAGCGCATCGGCTGCAAAAAGCGTTTGTGTCATTCCTTGGCTCCGATGGCGATGCGGCCCTGCCGCACCACCGCGCGCACGGGCTGCTGGCCAAACCAGTAGGCGAGTTCGGCCGCTTCGCGCACGTTCCACAGCACGAAGTTGGCGGGCATGCCTGGCGCGATGGCGCCGTGTGTGTCCTGCAGGCCCAGCGCGCGCGCGGCATGCACCGTGACGCCGTCGAGCGCCTCGGGCACGGTGAGGCGGAACAGCGTGCAGGCCATGTTCACCATCAGCAGCAGGCTCAGTGCCGGCGAGGTGCCGGGGTTGTGGTCGGTGGACACCGCCATCGGCACGGCCGCAGCGCGCAGCGCGGCGATGGGCGGCAGGTGCGTGTCGCGCAGCGTGTAGTACGCGCCGGGCAGCAGCACGGCCACGGTGCCCGACTTGCGCATCGCCTCGATGCCCTCGGCCGACAGGTGTTCGATGTGGTCGCACGAGAGCGCCCCATAGCGCGCGGCCAGTGCCGCGCCGCCCATGTCCGACAACTGCTCGGCATGCAGCTTCAACGGCAGGCCCAGCGCCTGTGCGGCCTTGAAGACCTGCTCGGTTTCCTCGAGCGAGAAGGCGATGCGTTCGCAGAACACGTCGACCGCATCGACCAGCCCTTCGGCCGCCAGCGCGGGCAGCATCTCGTTGCAGACGAGGTCGATGTAGTCGCCGCTGCGGTCTGCGTATTCGGGCGGCAGCGCGTGCGCGCCGAGGAAGGTGGTGCGCACCGTCACGCCATAGGCGTCGCCCAGGCGCCGCGCCACGCGCAGTTGCTTGCGCTCGTGTTCCAGCGAAAGGCCGTAGCCCGACTTGATCTCGATGGCGCACACGCCGTCGGCCAGCAACTGTTCGAGCCGCGACGCGGCCTGCGCGAAGAGCGTGTCTTCATCGGCCTCGCGCGTGGCGCGCACCGAAGAGACGATGCCGCCACCAGCCTTCGCCACTTCTTCGTACGTGGCGCCCGCAAGCCGCATTGCGAATTCGTTGGCGCGCTGGCCGCCGTAGACGAGGTGGGTGTGGCAATCGACCAGGCCCGGCGTGACGAGCGCGCCGCCGCCGTCGTGCAGCGCAAGGCCCGCGAACCCTGCCGGCAGTGCGCTGCGCGCGCCGACCCAGCGGATCGCGCCCTGCTCCACCACGATGGCAGCTTCCGCCCCGGCATCGGTAGCGAGGCGTAGACCGGTCCAGAGGCCGTCGGCCGAAGGGAATTCGTTGGCGGGTTTCATCGTCTTTCCTGTCTTTGCTGTTGCAGGTTACGCCGGCGTGATGCGCACAGCGAGCAACCGTGCATCGGAGCCCTCGGGTACCGCCTGCCAAGCCTGCGCTGCGTCAGCCCACTGCAGGCCCTCGCCTTCGCGGCACGCTTCGTCGTTCAACCGCCACGCGCCGCGCAGCGCCAGCAACACGCCATGCGGCGCGGCGTCGATGGCTGAAACGCCATCGAGCACCAGCACCTCGGCGCGCCACTGGCCGCGCCGTGTCATCACGTTGAAGTCGTTCGACGCACCGCCGAGCAGCGTGCAGTCGATGGCCTCGTCGCCGCTGAAGGCGAAGGGCCGGTGCGGCACGTCGAGCCGATGGTCGATGCGCCCGTCGTGCGTGAAGAGGCGCACGCCGTCGCCCTCCAGCAGCGTGATGCTGCGGTCGACACCGGCGAACACCGAGAACGGCCCCGCCGCCGCGATGGTCGCGATGCTCACGCGCCAGCCGAAGCTGTCGAGCCCCGCGCCCTGCGGCCAGCTGGCGATTTCCTGCGTGGTGCCGCCGCCGTTCTTCCACGGCGTGACGGGCAGCGCGGCGCGCGAGAAACGAAGCACAACGCTCATCGCATCAACCCGCCCTGGCGCAGCCGCTGCTCGAAGTGCCGCAGCACCAGCGTCATGGTGCCGGTCAGCACGAAGTACACGACCGCGATGGCCAGGTACACCTCCAGCGAGCGGTAAGACACGCTGATGATCTTCTGCCCTTCATGCATCACGTCGTGGATGGTCAGCAACGACACCAGTGCCGAGTTCTTGATGAGCGCGATGAACTCGTTGCCCAGCGGCGGAATCATGCGCACCACCGCCTGCGGCAGCACGATCTGGCGCATTGCCACGCCGGGCGTCATGCCCAGCGACTGCGCCGCCATCGTCTGGCCCTTGTCGATCGACTGGATCGCGCCGCGCACGATCTCCGACACGTATGCGCCCGAGTACACGCCGAGCCCCAGCACGCCGCACAGGAAGGCCGGCAGCAGGATGCCGAAGTGCGGCAGCCCGAAGAACAGGATGAACAGCTGCACCAGCAGCGGCGTGCCGCGAATGGCCGCCACATACGCGGTGCACACGCCGTAGAGCCAGCGCCGCTTCGGGTTCAGCCGGCCGATGCCGACCAAGAGGCCCAGCACGCAGCCCAGCGCCAGCGCGCAGGAGGTGATCTCCACCGTGACCAGCGCGCCGCGCAGCAGGTCGGGCCAGCCCTCCCAGACGGGCGAGAAATCGAAATCCATGGCTCGCTTACTTGGCGTTGGCGCTGAACCACTTCTTCACGATCTGGTCGTAGGTGCCGTCGGCCTTGAGCTTCTCGATGGCGCCGTTCACCGCCTTGGTGAGTTCCGGCGTGTCCTTGCGGATGGCCATGCCGTATTCCTCGGTGGTGATCTGCTCGGGCAGCACCTTCAGGCCGCCGCGCGTGCGCACGTACTGGTAGGCGGCGGGCTTGCCGGTCACGGCGGCGTCGGCACGGCCGATGTCGACGAGGTTGAACATTTCCTGGTTCTTCTCGACTTCCATCAGCTGCACCTGCGGGAATTTCTCCTTGGTGTACGACACCGACTTGGTGCCCACCTGCACGCTGACCTTCTTGCCGTTGATGTCGGCCGGCGTCTTGATGGCCGTGTTGCCGTCCTTCACCATCACGACCAAGCCGCCCGCGTAGTACGGCACGGTGAAGTCGACGACCTTCTTGCGCTCGTCGGTGATGTAGATGCCCGAGACGGCCATGTCGAAGCGCTTGGAGATCAGGCCCGGCACGAGGCCCTTGAAGTCGATGTCGATCCACTCGATCTTGCGGCCCAGCGTCTTGCCGATGGCCTCGACCAGCTCCACGTCGAAGCCGGTGCGCTTGCCGTTCTCCACGAACTCCATCGGCGGGAAGGTGGCGTCGGTGGCCACGCGCAGCGGCTCACCCTGCGCCTGGGCAGCGCCGGCGAAACCGAAGAGAGCGAGGCCGGAGAGTGCGGCGGCGGCAACGCAGATGAGGGAGCGACGGGTGTTCATGGTGAAAGGCTTCCGTGGGAGTAAAGAAGAAAAAAAGCAGCGCGCGACTACTGCAGGGCGCGAGAGATGCGGGCCGCCGTGACGACGGTCATGTGGAGCAATGCAGCTTCCATGCCCTCGACGCGCGTGAGCGGCGCCATGAGCGTGATCGCGCCGCGCAGGCGCCGCCCCGAGGCGAGCACCGGCGCGCTCGCGCCCCACACGCCGGCATCGACCTCGCCGTGGGTCACGGCATGGCCGGCTTCGCGGATGGCATCGAGTTCGGCGGCGCGCTCGGCGCGGCGTTCGGGGCTTTCGGCCAGCCCGTCGAGCAGGGCATCGCGCTGGTCGAGCGGCAAGTGGGCCAGCAGGCACTTGGCGCTGGCGCCGTCGCGTGCCGGCACGCTGCGGCCGCGATCGAAGGAGCAACGCAGCGACTGCTCGCTGTCGATCATCTCCAGGCACACGACGCGCTCGTTCACGGCCGTGACCAGCGCCACGCTCTCGTGCGTCTGTTGGGCCAGCACGCGCATGTCGGCGCGCGCCGCCATCACGAGGTCGGAGTTGCCGTCGAAGCCGGTGGCCAGCTGCACGCTCACCGGGCCCGGTGAGTAGCGGCCCTCGGACTCCATCACGAAGCCCCAGCGGCGCAGCGTGGCGATCTGCCGGTACAGCGTGCTCTGCGACAGGCCGGTGGCCTGCACCAACTCGGCCGCCGTCATCGCCGCCTTGCTTTGCGCCAGCACCGACAGCACGAACAGCGCGCGGTCGTTGTGGGCGGGAGCTTCAATCGGGGGCGTCATCGGAGGCAATCGCTGGAGGTCGAAAGTGGATGCGGCGTGCAGTATCTTGCTCGCCGTTCTCACTTCCAAGCCTTGATTCCCACTCGATGGGAATGAGCGCGTTTTTTCTTTCTACCTTCGTCTTAACCCACCAGCAGCGGAAAGCGCGCGTCGTCCATGGGCGCGCCCGCCGGCAGCGTGTCAGCCAGCCCGGGGAAGTCGGGCGAGGTCTTCCAGCTGCGCGGCGCATGGCGGATGTCGTCGCCCAGGAAGCGCACCGAGAACACGCGGCGCCGGTTGGGCCCCTCGACCCCGGCGGCCGCATGCAGCGTGAGCATGTGGAAGCAGACGAAATCGCCGGGCTCGATGTTCCAGCCGACGATGGGGAAGCGCTCGCGCGCGCCCTCGATGTCGGGCAGGTCCTGCAGGCTGCCTTCGGGGAACCACTTGGCATGGTTGTCCATGAAGGTGCGCGGCATCAGCCACGGCCCCTTGTGGGAGCCGGCCACGAACTCGAGCGTGGCGGCGCGCGACACCGGATCGACCGGAATCCACATGCTGACGTTCTGCTCGCCCTCGATGTTGTAGTAGGGCTGGTCCTGGTGCCACGGTGTGCGCTGGCGCGTGCCGGGCTCCTTCACGAGCAGGTGGTCGTGGTACAGCCGCACGGTCTGCGAGCCCATCAGGCGCTGCGCCAGTTGCGCGAGCGGTGCTTCGAAGATGAAGCGTCGGAAGGCGTCGATGTCCTGCCAGTTGCAGAAGTCCTCGAAGAAGCGGCCCGGGTCGTCGGGCCGGCTCGCCACCTTGGCGCGCGGGCTGGGTGCGGCGAGGTTGGCTTCGATGCCGTCACGCAGCAATGCCAGTTCATCGGCCGTGAGCAGTTGGCGGATGCAGACCGCGCCGTCGCGCTGGAACTGCGCGACCAGAGCGTCGTCCACGCGCGCCTGCACGCGGCGCTGCAACTCCCGGGCGTCGGGAAGGACCGCGCCCGCCATCACTTCACCATCGGCAGCTTCAGGCCCTGCTTCTTCGCGGTGGCGACGGCGATGTCGTAGCCCGCGTCGGCATGGCGCATCACGCCGGTGGCCGGGTCGTTGAAGAGCACGCGCTCGATGCGCTTGGCCGCGGCATCGGTGCCGTCGCACACGATCACCACGCCCGAATGCTGCGAGTAACCCATGCCCACGCCGCCGCCGTGATGCAGGCTCACCCAGGTGGCGCCGCCCGCCGTGTTGAGCAGCGCGTTCAGCAGCGGCCAATCGGACACGGCATCGGTGCCGTCCTTCATGGCTTCGGTCTCACGATTGGGGCTGGCGACCGAGCCGGTGTCGAGGTGGTCGCGGCCGATGACGATGGGCGCCTTCAGCTCGCCGTTCTTCACCATCTCGTTGAAGGCCAGGCCCGCGATGTGGCGTTCGCCCAGGCCCAGCCAGCAGATGCGCGCCGGCAGGCCCTGGAAGGCGATGCGCTCGCGCGCCATGTCGAGCCAGCGATGCGTGTGCTTGTTCTCGGGGAACAGCTCCTTGATCTTGGCATCGGTCTTGTAGATGTCTTCAGGGTCGCCCGAAAGCGCCACCCAGCGGAACGGGCCCTTGCCTTCGCAGAACAGCGGGCGAATGTAGGCCGGCACGAAGCCCGGGAAGTCGAATGCATTCTTCACGCCTTCGTCGAACGCGACCTGGCGGATGTTGTTGCCGTAGTCGACCGTGGGGATGCCCATGGCCTGGAAGTCGAGCATGGCCTGCACGTGCACGGCGCAAGACTTGGCGGCGGCCTTCTTGAGCGCGTCGTGCTGCGACAGGTCCTTCATCGCGGCCTGCCATTGGGGCACGCTCCAGCCCGAAGGCAGGTAGCCGTTGATGAGGTCGTGCGCGGAGGTCTGGTCGGTCACGAGGTCAGGCTTCAGGCCGCCCGCCTTCGCGCGCTTCACCAGCTCGGGCAGGATGTCGGCCGCGTTGCCGAGCAGCGCGATCGACACAGCTTCCTTTGCGTCGCAATGCTGCTTGATGAGCTCGAAGGCATGGTCGATGTCGCGCGCCTGCTTGTCGACGTAGCGCGTGCGCAGGCGGAAGTCGATGCTCGACTGCTGGCATTCGATGTTGAGCGACACGGCGCCGGCCAGCGTGGCCGCGAGAGGCTGCGCGCCGCCCATGCCGCCCAGGCCGGCCGTGAGGATCCACTTGCCCGCGAGGCTGTTGTTGTAGTGCTGGCGGCCGGCTTCGACGAAGGTCTCGAAGGTGCCCTGCACGATGCCCTGGCTGCCGATGTAGATCCAGCTGCCGGCCGTCATCTGGCCGTACATGAAGAGGCCCTGGCGGTCGAGCTCGTTGAAGTGCTCCCAGTTGGCCCACTTGGGCACGAGGTTCGAGTTGGCCAGCAGCACGCGCGGTGCGTTCTCGTGCGTCTTGAACACGCCGACGGGCTTGCCCGACTGGATGAGCAGCGTCTCGTCGTCGTTCAGCTCTTTCAGCGACGCGAGGATCTGGTCGTAGCAGGCCCAGTTGCGCGCGGCGCGGCCGATGCCGCCGTACACCACGAGGTCTTGCGGGCGCTCGGCCACCTCGGCGTCGAGGTTGTTCTGCAGCATGCGGAACGGGGCTTCGGTGAGCCAGCTCTTGCAGTTGAGTTCGCTGCCGCGCGGGGCGCGGATCACGCGGGTCGGGTCATGGCGCGGGTCGGCAGCGTCAGGGTTGTTCAGGGCGAATTTCTCGGGAGCGTTCATGGCGTGGTTCTCCTAATCGGGGTGTGTTTTACGAGTGACTGGGCAGGATGTCGAGCAGCGCGGCCGGCAGCTCGGCCTTCAGCGCCCACTGGCGCATGGCTTCGATGTCGGGGGCGAGATAACGATCGCGTTCGAGGAAGGCGACCTTCTGACGGATGGCGGCGAATTCGGCTTCGACCAGCGGCGAGCTCTTGAGCTTGCGCTTGAGTTCGATGCCTTGGGCGGCGGCCATGGCTTCGATGCCGACGACCACGGCCGTGTTGTTGACCATGTCAGCCAGGCGTCGGCCCGCGAAGGTGGCCATCGAGACGTGGTCTTCCTGGTTGGCCGAGGTGGGCAGGCTGTCGACGCTGGCGGGATGTGCGAGCGACTTGTTTTCCGACGCCAACGCGGCCGCGGTGACCTGCGCGATCATGAAGCCCGAGTTGAGGCCACCGTCGCGCACCAGGAACGGCGGCAGGCCCGAAAGACCCGTGTCCAGCAGCAGCGCGATGCGGCGTTCGGCAATCGCGCCGACTTCGCTGATGGCCAGCGCGATGATGTCCGCTGCAAAGGCAACGGGTTCGGCGTGGAAGTTGCCGCCCGAGATCACCTCGCCGGTGTCGACGAACACCAGTGGGTTGTCCGACGCGGCATTGGCCTCGATGACCAGCACGCGCGCGGCGTGCGCGAGGTTGTCGAGGCAGGCGCCCATCACCTGCGGGATGCAGCGCACCGAGTACGGGTCTTGCACGCGGCCGCAGTCGGCGTGCGAGGGAACGATCTCGCTGCCTTCGAGCAGCGTGCGCACCGCGCCCGCCACGGCAATCTGGCCGAGCTGGCCGCGCGCGGCGTGGATGCGTGCGTCGAAAGGCTTGATCGAACCCTGGATGGCTTCGAGCGACAGCGCGCCCGACATCAGCGAAGAGGCGAACACGTCTTCCGCGCCGAACAGGCCGAAGAGCGCGAGCGCGGTCGACACCTGCGTGCCGTTGAGCAGCGCGAGGCCTTCCTTGGGGCCGAGCACGAAGGGTTCGAGGCCGATGCTGCGCATCGCCTCGGCGCCGCCGACGACCTTGCCATCGGCCAGGGTCGCCTGGCCTTCGCCGATCAGCACGCAGGCCATGTGCGCGAGCGGCGCGAGGTCGCCGGAAGCGCCGACCGAGCCCTTGCACGGAATGCTCGGCGTGACGCCCGCGTTGAACAGGGCCAGCAGCGCATCGACCAGCGCGGGCCGCACGCCCGAATGGCCGCGCGCCAGGCTCACGGCCTTGGTCGCGAGGATCATGCGCACGACGGGCGCGGCCAGCGGCTCGCCCGTGCCCACGCTGTGCGACAGCACCAGGTTGCGCTGCAGCTCGGCCAGGTGGTCGTTGCCGATGCGCGTGCTGGCGAGCTTGCCGAAGCCGGTGTTGATGCCGTAGACGACCTGGTCGTTCTCGACGATGTGGCGCACGGCGGCTTCGGCGCGAAGCATGCCGTCGCGCACCGACGGATCGAGCGCAAGTTGCACGCCGCCGGCCTGGATGCGTCGCAGCATCGCTAGATCGACCTTGCCGGGCATGAGGGTCAAAGTGGCATCTGGAGTGGCGGTGTGATTGCTTGGCATGTGAACCTGTCTATACAAGTAGTTGCGAGAGAAAACGTAGGTCTCTGAGGACGAAAAAAACTAGCCGAAGCTCGGGTTGCCGTCGGCTTTGAAACGGCTGCCCAGGCTGTAGCGTGAAGCGGGATGCAGGCAGCGCACCCATGTCACGGGCGTGTTGCGTATCCACGTGCGGCGCGTCAGCAGCAGGCAGGGGTCGGTGGACGCCATCGCGAGCCTCTGCGCCTGTTCCAGGTTGGGCAGCACGGCATCGACGACGTGTTCGATCTGGTCGAAGGGCACGTTGCGCACCAGGTACTCGCTGGGCGGCATGGTGGTGAAGTCCTGCTCGAGGTAGTCGGGCACGACCTGCGGGTTGACGTAGCGCTCTTCGAGCTGCACCGGCGTTTCGTTCTCCAGGTGCAGGCAGGCGCTGTGGAACACCGAGTCGCCCGCGCGCAGGTCGAGCCACGCAGCCACGTCTGGCGAGGCGGCGATGCGCTCGACCTCAATCATTTCGCAGCGGTAGTCGTGCCCGCGCTGGCGGATTTCACTGGCGATGTTGGCGATCTGCAGCAGCGTGGACTGCGGCTTGTTCTCGGCCACGAAGCTGCCGACGCCGGCCACGCGCACGATGCGGCCCTGCTCCACCAGCTCGCGCAGCGCGCGGTTCACCGTCATGCGGGCCATGCCGAACTGCGCCACCAGCTCGTGCTCCGAAGGCAGGCGGTGGCCGGGCGGCCACGTGCCGTCCTGGATCTTGCGGGAGATGTGATCCTTGACTTGCGCGTAGAGCGCGAGGGTCGGCAGGTCGCGTTTCATCGTTTCGGTCAATGCTCCGCCGCCGCCATCGACTCGGCGCGAATTTCTTCCGTCAGGCGCGCCTTGATGTCCATGAATTCCGGCGAGGTCTTGATGGTGTAGCTGCGCGGATGCGGAAAGTCGACCGCGATCTCGGTCTTGATGCGCCCCGGCCGCGCGCTGAACACCGCCACGCGGTTGGCCATGAAGATCGCCTCGTCGATGTCGTGCGTGACGAACAGCACCGTCTTCTGCGCCGACTCCCAGATGCCGAGCAGCAGCTCCTGCATCAGCACGCGGGTCTGGTTGTCGAGCGCGCCGAAGGGCTCGTCGAGCAGCAGCATCTTGGGGTCGTTGGCCAGCGCGCGCGCAATGGCCGTGCGCTGCTGCATGCCGCCCGAGAGCTGCTTCGGAAAGTGGTTCTCGAAACCGCGCAGGCCTACCTTGGCGATGAAGAACTCGCTGCGCTCCTTCTGGTCGGCCTCGCTCATGCCGCGCTCGCGCAGGCCGAAGCGGATGTTCTGCGCCACCGTGAGCCACGGGAACAGCGTGTAGCTCTGGAACACCACGCCGCGGTCGGCGCCCGGGCCATCGATGCGCTCGCCGTCGAGCAGCACCTGGCCGGTGGTCGGAAAGTCGAGCCCCGCCACGATGCGCAGCAGCGTCGACTTGCCGCAGCCCGAGGGGCCGAGGATGGTGACGAAGTCGTTTTCCTTCACCTCGAAGTCGATGGGCTGCAGCGCTTGCGTGCGTTGCCCCTTGGTGCCGGTGAAGACGCGTGACACGCCCTGGATGGAAAGTTGGTTCTTCGTCACAGTGCGGCCCATGCAAACAGACGGCGGTTCAATGCCTTGAAGGCGAAGTCGGAAAGGAGCCCGATGACGCCGATCACGATGATCCCGAAGATGATCTGGCCGGTGTTCAATAGCGCCTGGCTGTCGGTGATCATGTGGCCGATGCCCGACGAAGAGCCGATCAGCTCCGCCACGATCACGTACGTCCACGCCCAGCCCAGCACGAGGCGCAGCGTTTCAGCAATGCCCGGCGCGGCGCCCGGAATGAGCACGCGCGCCACGATGCCGCGGCTGTTGGCGCCCAGCGTGTAGGCGGCCTCGACGAGGTCGCGCCGCGCGCCGCCGACGGTAACGGCCACCATCAGCACGATCTGGAAGAACGAGCCGATGAAGATCACCAGCAGCTTCTGCATTTCGCCCAGGCCCGCCCACAGGATCAGCAGCGGAATGAAGGCCGAGGCCGGCAGGTAGCGGCAAAACGAGACAAAGGGCTCGAAGAAGGCTTCGACGGTCTTCCAGGTGCCCATGGCAATGCCCAGCGGCACCGCGAACACCGCCGCCAGCAGGAAGCCGCCGAACACGCGCCACACAGTCATGCCGATGTCGCCGATGAAGCCGTACTCGGTGAAGAGCAGCCAGCCCTCCTTGACCATGGTCGGCGGGCTCGCGAGGAAGGTCGGCGGCACGAAGCCGCCGAGCGTGGCAATGGCCCACACCAGCACGAAGACGACGAAGAACGCGAGCCCCAGCAGCACGCGCGCACGCGTGCCGATGGGTTCGAGCGGTGCGAACGCGCGGCGGCGCGCAGGCGCGACGACCGGCGCCGCTGCGGGCCTGGGGGCAGGCGCCGCGGCCACCGCGGCGGACGGCATTTGCGACATGGTCTTACTTGACGAAGCTTGCATCGAAGGTCGCGGCGAAATCTTCAGGCGCCTTGCGGATCACGCCGGCTTCCAGAAGGATGGGCGCGGCTTCCTTCATGAAGCTGGTGAGTTCGCCCGCGAAGAACTTCTGGTTGGCGGCCTTGTCCTGCCAGCGCAGGAAGGCCGACGACTTGGCGAACTGCTCGCCGCTCTGCTTCACGGCCGAGCCCATGAGCTCGTTCGACTTCTCCGGCTCGGCCTTGATCATGTCGAGCGCCTCGAAGTACGACTTGGTGAGCGCGGCGGCGGCCTTGGCGTTGGCCTTGAGCCAGGTGGGCGCGCAGCCGACGGTGTCCATCACCATCGGGTAGTCGAGCGTGGTGGCCAGGATCTTGCCGGCGGCGGGGTTCGCGCGCACGGTCGAGAGGTATGGCTCATAGGTCATGGCGGCGTCGTTCTGGCCGGCCACGAAAGCCTGGGCCGAGGCCTGCGGCGACAGCGTGGTCGTCTTCACGTCCTTCAGCGTCATGCCGTTCTTATTGAGCATCCAGGCCAGGCCGAAGTAAGGCGCGGTGCCGGGGGCGTCGACGCCGATGGTCTTGCCCTTGAGGTCGGAGAACTTGGTGATGTCGCCGCGCACCGCGAGGCCGTCGGCGCCGTAGGACTTGTCCATCTGGAAGATCTGCACGATGGGCACGCCGTTGGCGTTCCAGGCCACGTGCGTCTCGACCGTGGTGGCCGCGCACTGAATGGCGCCGGAAGCGAGGGCCAGGTGGCGGTCCTTCTGCGGGATCATCTTGAGTTCGACGTCGAGCCCGTTCTTCTTGAAGATGCCGGCCTTGTCGGCCAGCGAGAGCGGCGCGAAGCCGGTCCAGCCCGACATGCCGAGCGCGATCTTCGTCATGTCCTGGGCGGCGGCCGTTCCGGCCATGCCCGCTGCACACGCACCTGCTGCAAGCAGCGAAGCGACTTTCACAACTACCGTCTTCTTGACCATGGGTACTCCTGGGTCTGTTTCTTTGGAAAAGGCTCGGCGGCGGGCCCGATGGCCGGGTAACGCACGCCTCGCATTGTTGCCAAGCGCCCCAACTTGTATATACAGGATAACCCGAAAGGTCATTTTTGGTGCACTTCCTTAGGAAATGCACCGCTTTGCTGTCTAGACAAGGGAGGCCGCGGGACGGGGATGAGCATCGCAAACCTCGTGCCACAGTCATATCGACGGGGCTGGGGGACAATCGACGGCCCGCCCCCTTTTGCCCTCTGCGCCTCCTTTCCGACCTCCCACCGCCGCCTGTGTCCTCCCTCGCTCCCCACCCCATCGACGTCTCCGGCAGCAGCGCCCCTTCCGACATCCTCCACGAGGTCTTCGGCTATGCGCAGTTCCGGGGGGCCCAGCAGGACATCGTCGATCACGTGGTGGGCGGCGGCGATGCGCTGGTGCTGATGCCCACGGGTGGCGGCAAGTCGCTGTGCTATCAGATTCCCGCCATCGCGCGGCAGCGTGCGGGGCGCGGCGTGGCGATCGTGGTGTCGCCGCTGATCGCACTGATGCACGACCAGGTGGGCGCGCTGCACGAGGCCGGGGTGAGCGCTGCCTTTCTCAATTCGACGCTCGACTGGGAGCAGACGCAGGACGTGGAGCGCCGCATGCTGCGCGGCGAGATCACGCTGCTGTATGCGGCGCCCGAGCGCGTGAACACGCCGCGCTTCCTGTCGCAGCTCGATTCGCTGAAGGAGCGCGGCAAGCTCTCGCTGTTTGCCATCGACGAGGCGCATTGCGTGAGCCAGTGGGGCCACGACTTCCGCCCCGAGTACCGCGCGCTGACTGTGCTGCACGAGCGCTACGCGGGCGTGCCGCGCATCGCGCTCACGGCCACGGCCGACGACCTGACGCGGGCCGACATCGTCGAGCGACTGCAGCTGGAGGACGCGCGCCAGTTCGTCTCCAGCTTCGACCGGCCGAACATCCGCTACACCATCGTCGAGAAGAAAGACGCCACCACGCAGCTGCTGCGCTTCATCGAGCGCGAACACGAAGGCGATGCGGGCGTGGTCTATTGCCAGTCGCGCAAGCGGGTGGAAGACGTGGCCGTGACGCTGCGCGACGCGGGCATCAACGCGCTGCCGTACCATGCGGGCCTCGATGCGGCGGTGCGACAGAAGCACCAGGACCGCTTCCTGCGCGAAGAAGGCATCGTGATGGTCGCGACCATCGCCTTCGGCATGGGCATCGACAAACCCGACGTGCGTTTTGTCGGCCACCTCGACATGCCGAAGAACATCGAGGGCTACTACCAGGAAACCGGCCGCGCGGGCCGCGACGGCGGCCCCGCCGACGCCTGGATGGCCTACGGCCTGCAGGACGTGGTGAACCAGCGCCGCATGATCGACGAGAGCCCCGCAGGCGAAGAGTTCAAGCAGGTGATGCGCGGCAAGCTCGATGCGCTGCTCTCGCTGGCCGAAGCCAGCGACTGCCGCCGCGTGCGGCTCCTGGGCTACTTCGGCGAGAAGAGCACGCCCTGCGGCAACTGCGACAACTGCCTGAACCCGCCGCAGGTGTGGGACGGCACCGATGCCGCGCGCAAGCTGCTGAGCACCATCTACCGCGTGCAGCAGTTGAGCGGCATCAGCTTCGGCGCGGGGCACATCATGGACATCCTGCGCGGCAAGCCGACCGAGAAGGTCAAGCAGTTCGGCCATGAGCGCGTCAGCACCTTCGGCATTGGCGCGGAGTTCAGCGAGGTGGCGCTGCGCGGCGTGCTGCGCCAGCTGATTGCCACCGGTGCGCTGGCGGTGGACGCGGAGGCGTTCAACACGCTGAAGCTCACGGAAGGCTCGCGCGCGGTGCTCAAGGGCGAGGCGAGCGTGACGCTGCGCGAGTCGGTTTCGTCACCGGCCGAGCGCAAGCCCCGGCGCGAGAAGGTCGCCAAGGGCGCGCCATCGCCGGCCGCAGCCAAGCTCGACGACATGGGCAAGAAGCGCTTCGAAGCGCTCAAGGCCTGGCGTGCCGAGGTGGCGAAGGAGCACAACCTGCCGGCCTACGTGATCTTCCACGACGCCACGCTGGCAGCCATTGCCGAGCGCGCGCCCGCGACGCTCGAAGACCTGCAGGGCATCAGCGGGATCGGCACCAAGAAGCTCGAGGCCTACGGCAGCGAGGTGCTTCGCGTCTGCGAAGCCTTCTGACGCCAGAGCATCTTCGAGGGGAACCGCATTGGACACCCGCCAGATGCGCTGCGTGGTCGCGATCGCCGAGGCGGGCAGCCTCACGAAGGCGGCCGAGCGGCTGGGCCTGGCGCAGCCAGCGCTCACGCAAACGCTGAACCGGCTCGAAAAGGAGCTCGGCACACCGCTCTTCACGCGCTCGCGCCGCGGGGCCACGCTCACCGACGCGGGCCTGGCCGTCATCGACGACCTGCGCGCCAGCCTTGCCTATGGCGACACGGCCGCAGAGCGCGCCCGCGCGATAGGCGCCGGACGCGCAGGCCGGCTCACGATCGGCTTCGTGACGCATGCGGTCTACCAGGTGCTGCCGAACGCGCTGCGCCGGCTGCGCGTCGAGCATCCGCAGCTCGACGTGGTGCTGCGCGAGATGAGCAATGCCGAGCAGGTGGCGGCGCTGGAAGGCGGGCGCATCGACATCGCGCTGCTGCATCCGCCGGTGTCAGTCACGGCCCGGGTGCACGAGCTGCGGCTGGGCGAGGAGCCGATGATCGCCGCGCTGCCCGCCGCCTGGCCACTGGACGACGACGGCTGCGTGTCGCTCGCCGACATCGCGCGGCACGGGCTGGTGTGGTTTCCGGAGCAGCAGATACCCGCCCTGCGCGCGCAGCTGCTGGGCGCGCTGCGCCGCGCCGGCCACGAGACGCGCGTGGTGCAGGACGCCAACCGCACGCTGACGGTGCTGGCCTGCGTGGCTGCGGGGCTGGGCTGGTCGCTGCTGCCGCGCTCGGTGCGCGCACTGCAGCACGAGGGCGTGCGCTATGCCGAAGTGCGCGATGGCGCGGGGCTGCCGGCCTTCGAGCTTTCGGCTCTGTGGCTGGCGCGCTCGCGGCCGACCTTCGCGGACACCTTCGCCGCCATGCTGCGCGGCTGAGGCACGGCCCCGATCAATCCATCTGGATCTTGTTGTCCTTGGCGAGCTTGGTCCACTTGGTGATCTCGGCACGGCGGAAGCCGTCGAGCTCGGCGGGGCTGGAGCCGATCACCTCGGCGCCCAATGCTTCGAGCCGGCCGCGCACCTCCGGGTCCTTGAGCGTGGCCGCGAGTTCCTTCGAAAGCCGCTCCACCACCGGCGCGGGCGTGCCGGCCGGCACGAACACCGCATTCCATTCGTAGACCTCGTAGCCGGGCAGGCCGGCCTGCGCCACCGTGGGCAACTGAGGCAAGGCGGGCGCATGCGCCTTGCCGGTCACCGCCAGCGCGCGCAGCTTGCCGCCCTGGATGAAGGGCAGGCTCGAAGCCATGCTGGCAAAGAACACAGGCACGTGCCCCGACATCACGTCGGTTAGCGCGGGGCCGCCGCCCTTGTAGGCCACGTGCGTCATCTGGACGCCAGCCATCGAGGCGAACAGTTCGCCCGCCAGATGCTGCGCCGAGCCGTTGCCCGACGAGGCGTAGTTGATGCCGCCCGGCTTCGCCTTGGCCTGCGCGATCAGGTCGGCCACGTTCTTCATCGGTGCCGACGGATTCACCACCAGCACGTTGGGCACCTTCACCAGCAGGGACACCGGCGCCAGTTCGCGCAGCGTGTCGAAGGGCATCTTGCGCAGCGCGGGGTTCTGCGCGTGATTGGAGGCGTCGAGCAGCACGGTGTAGCCGTCGGGCGAACTCTTGGCGACCAGGTCGCCTCCGATGGCGCCGCCGGCACCGCCGCGGTTGTCGATCACCACCGGCTGACCCAGCTTCGCCGACAGCTTGGGCGCAACGATGCGCGCCACGGCGTCGACCGTGCCGCCGGGCGGATAGCTCACGACCAGCCGCACGGGCTTGGCCGGCCACGCCTGGGCCTGCGCGCTGACGCCGCCCATCAGCAGGGCCGCGCCCACGAGGGCAAGGGGAACGGCGCGCAGCAGGCGCGCGCGAGAGATTTCGTTGGTCATTGGTCGATGTCTCCTGTATTGAACTTGAACAAGCGGGCCGGCGTGTCGACCAGGATGCGGCGGCGCACAGCGGCGTCGGGCACCCAGTCGGCCAGAGCCGCGTGTGCGGTGGCGAAATCGGCGATCTCGCGGTGCTGCGTGTGCGGCCAGTCGCTGCCCCACACGAGGCGTTCGGGGCCGAAGGACTTCAGCAGTGCCTGTGCGGCGTCGTGCGCGGCCGTGGCTGCGGTGGCCACGGGCCAGCTCCGGTAGGCGGCCGACAGCTTGACCCAGATGCGTTCGCAGGCCGCGGCGGCAAGCAGCCAGGCGAAGCCTTCGTCAGCGATGGCCGGCGCCGACGCGGGGCGGCCGAAGTGGTCCACGACCAGCGCGCATCCGGCGTCGAGCACGGCCCGTGCGGCCAGCGGCAGGTCGCGCGATTCGCGATGCAGCTCCACATGCCAGCCCAGCGCATGCACGCGGGCGAAAAGCCGCTGCCAGTCCGGCCGCAAGAAGTCGGGCAGCGGCATGCCCACGATGTTGAGGCGGATGCCGACGACGCCGGCGTCGGCCATCGCCTGCAGCGTGGCGTCGTCCACCCGCGGATCGACCACCGCAACACCGCGCAGGCGAGCGGGGCTGGCGCGCAGCGCATCAATCAGGAAACGGTTGTCGGTACCGAGGAAGCTGGGCTGCACCAGCACGCCGTGCGAGACGCCGTGCGCATCGAGCAAGGCGAGGTACTCAGCCAGCGTGGCGTCGTAGTCGGGCGCATGCCGGCGCATCTCCGCCAGGGGCAGGCCGCGCACGAACACATGGGCGTGGCTGTCGATAGCGGTGATGGCGGAGAAGGGCACTGCGTTGTCTCTGTCGGATTCGTTGTGTGTCCGCGGGGTTGCGGACGTGGGCGAGTATCCGAAGAGCAATGCCTGTTGGGAACGTGTCTCCCGGTTGCGTTTGGATAAGCGCGGCTTATGGCGCTCAGTTCGCTGTCGGGGGCAGCGTGATCGGCACCGGCCGCGTCAGCAGGTCGACGTACAGCTCGAAGAAGCGCGCGTTGTCGAACTTCTTCACCACCGTCATCTTCTGAAGCGTCGCCCCCGCCGGCTGCGAGGTGTAGCCGATGGATTGGCCGTTGTTGGCGGCACCGGGCTTGGCGATCACGTCGACGTAGCGGTCCACGGTCTGCGTGGCGTAGCTCGGGTCGATCAGGTAGGCCAGCGTGAGGGTGTCCCAGATGTTCTGCGTGTAGTTCGGGTTGGTCTCGAAGCCGTTCTTGCCGTCGAAGCCGTAGCCGTTGAGCTTCTGGAACACGTCGGTCACGGCCGTGGGCTTGGCGGCGTGCGCGATGCGGTCGTAGATGGGCTTGGTGAGGAACACGGTGTCGGTCACGTCCAGCGGCACCACCACCTGCGGGATCGGCAGCCGCACCACGAACTGCGCGGCGTCGGGGTCGAACCACCAGTTGAACTCGGCAGCCTTGGTGGTGTTGCCCGGCACGTCGATGGCGCCGCCCATGTAGATGATCTTCTTGATGAGCGGGACGATCTCTGGGTTCTGCTTCACCGCGAGCGCGATGTTGGTGAGCGGGCCGATGGCCAGGATGGTGATCTCGTTCGGGTTGGCCTTCACGGTGTCGACGATGAAGTCGACCGCGCTCTTGCGCTGCACCACGGTGTGCTGGGCGAAGCCGTCGGGCGAGGGCTTGAGGTCGGCGTCGGTCTTGGGTTCAGGGCCGCCCCAGGCGCCGAGGTAGCCGTCGCCGCCAGCGCCGGCGGCCATTTCGGCTTCCACGTCGGCGAAGGTGTGGTTGAGCGCGTAGTTCGCACCCACGTAGATGCCGATGTTGCCGCCCACCCCGAGCCGCTCCACCGACATCAGCGCGTCGGACACGCCCTGCTTGAGCCACTGGTTGCCCGAGACCACGCTGATGCCCATGACCTGTACCTGGCCCGTGGCCTGCAGCTGCGCGGCCATGACGCCGAGCTGGCCGTCGTCGCTCATGGTGTTGTAGTCGCTGTCGATGATGATCTTCTGCGCGCTGGTGGAGCCGCCCGATCCGCCGCCACCGAAGCCCGGACCGAGGCCGATGCCGCCGCCTCCATCGCCACCTCCGCCGCAGCCCGCCAACACCGTGATGACGGCGAAGAACATCGCCCCGATCCATTTGCGCATCTTCTTCTCCTGAAACTAGGAATTTGGTTTTCAGGCTTCGACACCGAATACCACTGAAATACAAACGTTTGCGCAAAGCTTTGCGCAAACGTTTGCTGACTCTAAATGGCGAGCCACGGGTGTGGCAAGCACCATGGCCTAGGGGTTTTCCGCGGGAACGGAGAGAAGGGTCAGCCCGGGTTGGGCTGGGGGTCGATCAAGCGGTTCTCGCGCAGCGGCGAGCGGCCCGGCATATAGGGTTGCTCCACGTCGGCCTGCTCTGTCTTCTCCAGGCCCGAGGCGGCGGACTTGGCCGACCCGGCCGGGCAGGCGCCGGTGCTGCGCAGCGTGAGCGCCGCGGACAGCCGCGCCTCGTCTTTATCGCCAAGCTGATGGCTGAAGTCGTCGGCCACGGTGCAGCCGGGGTTGGGCGTGAAGCCGTCGCCGTAGTCGCCGTAGCCCTGCTGGTTCACGCCCTTGAACTGGATCGCGAAGTAGGTGGTGCCGCAGTTGTCCTGCGGGTAGAAGCCGTAGGGCTTGCCGCAGGTGGTGCCGCCGACAAGGTTGACGGTGACGCCCACGCCCCGAAGGCTGTTGACGACAGACTCGCTCGCCGAGCAGGTGTCTGGGCCGGTCAGCACGGTGACGCGCGAGAGGCCGAGCGTAGGCAGGGCCTGACCGCTGCGGCTGGTGGCGGTGAAGGGCGTGAGAGTCTGCGCGACTGTCAGGTGGAAGGGGTTCTTGTCGTTGAAGGCAAGTTGCTCGAAGGTCTTGCCCGCGGTCACTGACGGCGACGAGATCATGTAGGCCAGCCGGCTGGCAATGAGCAGCTGGCCGCCGCCGTTGTAGCGCATGTCGAGCACGAGGTCCTGGATGCCGGCGCCCTGCTTAAAGGTGTTCACCGCGGAGATGAGCTGCGCCTCGGAGGTCGTGATGTGGTCGTTGAACAGCAGGTAGCCGACGCGGCCGCTGCCGGTGTCGATGACCTGGACGTTCTGCACCGGCGTGCTGGTGATCTTGGCCGCCGTCAGCTGCACGGCAGGCTGCGCCGTGCCGCCCACCTCGAAGGTGAAGGTGTGCGATTCGCCAATGGCCTTGGGCGACAGGGCCGCGTTGATCGCGTTGACGTTGGCGGTGCCTGTGCTGCTGACGACGTTGATACCGTCGATCGTGAGGATCTTCGCGCCGCGCTGCAGGCCCGCCGTGGTGGCGGGCGAATTCGGCTCGACGAAGGCGATGCGGATGTCGCGCGGCGGCGAGCTGCGCACCGACGCCGTTTCCATGCCGTAGCCGGCCGACACGCCGCCCTGCGACAGCTGGCGGTACACCTCGGTGTCGTACGTGAAGTGAAAGCGGTCCTTGGCGCGGCCCGAGTTCGTGGTGGCCGTGGTCTTGAGCACGTTGAACCAGGTGATCGGCGTGGCGTAGTCGGCCGCCTTGAGGGTGGTCGGCACCTCGCCGTACCAGAGGTAGGTTTCGTCGATCCAGCCGCGCACCCAGCTTTTCTCGTTGTCGAGCGTGCCGCTGTGGTCGGGGTAGGCCGTGCCGGTGTCGGGGTTGATGCCGCTGCGCGGCGCGGCGCACAGGCCGGCGACCGTGGCCGAGGCGACGATGCCGCTGCCGCCGTCGCCGTCGCCGCCGCTGGCGGGCGGCGGTGTGGTGGTGCCGGGCACCAGGCCGATCGGCAAACCACCGCCCCCGCCTCCACCACCGCCGCCTCCACAGCCCGCCAGCAGGCAGGCCACGGCGAGCGCAGCGCTTGCTGCTGCAGCCCATGTGCCAGGAGGCGGCAGTTGCCGCGCGTCATCGACCTTGCGAGAGCCCATGTGTTCCTCCTTGTTCTTCCTCACAGCACCGTCTTCTTCGTCCGGCTGCTGCCATTGAAGCCGGCTACTGCAGGAAGCCCATGCCGCGCGATTCGCGCACTTCAGGCTTGATGCGGTGCTCGGCTTCGAGCTGGTCGAGAAACTCGGTCGCGGAAAACTCCGCCGCGAGGATATCGACCTGTCGTTTCACCGCCGCGAAATCCCCCGGGCACAGCTGCGTCAGCGGTGCCAGCCGCGAGCGCATGGCGCTCGTCATGAGTGCGGCGTCGCCGGCGAGCGCCTCGGTGATGAACATGCGCTCCCGCTGCGTGGCGGTGAGCGGCATGAACTTGATCTTGAAGGTGAAGCGCCGCAGCGCAGCCTGGTCGAGCCGGTCGAGCAGGTTGGTGGTGCAGATGAAGACGCCGTTGAAGCGCTCCATGCCCTGCAGCATCTCGTTGACCTCGGTGACCTCGTAGGTGCGCTGCGCGCCGCGCCGGTCCTGCAGGAAGCTGTCGGCCTCGTCGAGCAGCAGCACGGCCTTTTCATTCTCGGCCTCGCGGAACATGGCGGCCATGTTCTGCTCGGTTTCGCCGACGTACTTGCTCATCAGGTCGCTGGCCTGCTTGACGATGAGCGGGCGGCCCACGGCCTTGGCGATGTGTTCGGCCAGCGCGGTCTTGCCGGTGCCTGGTGCGCCGTAGAAGCACAGCGTGCCGTGGCCGCGTGCCTTCAGTGCCTCGACGATGCGCGGGATCTCGAAGCGGGTCTCGACGTTGAGCATGTCGAGGTCGTAGGTGGTGACGCTACGGCGCTCGCCGCGGCCGCTGTCGAGCGTACCCAGTGCCAGGTCGGCGTTGCGCAGCTGGCGCTCTATGAGCGCTTCCATCGATGCGTCGTCGGTTCGCGCGAGCCCTGCGAAACGCACTGCCGTGCGGATCTGCGCGGGCGTGAGACCCTTGCGCTCGGCCAGCTTGGCAGTGAAGGCCTCGGACACGACCACGCCTTCGAGCGTCTTCTTCACGAGCTGCTCTCGCGCGCCGGGCGGCGGCGACTTGAGCTCGAGGTGATAGGCGAAGCGGCGGCGGAAGGCCGGGTCGATCTGCTCGATGCGGTTGGTGACCCACAGCGTGGGCACGGGGTTGGCCTCGAGGATCTGGTTGACCCAGGCCTTGCCGCTGACGCTGCCACTGGTGGGCGCCGGAATCTGCTCGGCGCGCGCCATGAATTGCGCGGCTTCTGTGCTGATGGGCGGGAAGACGTCTTCGACTTCGTCGAACAGCAGCGCGGCCTGCGCGCTGCCCTTGAGGAACACCTGCGCGATCTGCAGCGAGCGGTAGCGGTCGCGGCCGCTCAGCGAGTTGCCATCGCGGTCTGCGTATTCGACTTCGAAGAGCTCGAGTCCGGCGGCCTGCGCAACGACTTTCGCGAGTTCGGTCTTGCCGGTGCCGGGCGGGCCGTAGAGCAGCACGTTGACGCCGGGCTCCTTGCGCGCGACCGCCGCGCGCAGCAGCGTGACGAGCATCTGCGCGTCTTCCTGCACGAAGGAAAAATCGTGCGGCGTGAGCGCGCTCTTGGCTGAAGGCCGCGTGAACACGGCCATCAACTCGTTGTGGTCGCGGTACTCGCGCATGAGCACCGGTGGCAGCTTCTCGCTGACCTTCATGAGGTCTGCAAGGTCGGTGATGTTGTGCTCGGAGATGAGGTTCTCGACGAGCCCGATGCGTTCGAGCCGCGAGCCCGCGCGCAGCGCCTCGCCCACTTCGCTTGCATTCACGCCCGCGATGTCGGCGATGGCGGCATAGGCCTCGGGTGCGTTGTTGACCTTGAACTCGACCAGCAGCGAGCGCAGGTCACGCTGGTAGCGCGCAAGCGTGCCGTAGAGCAGCAGCGCGCGCTCGGCCTTGTTGAGCTGCAGCAGGCCTGCGAGCGCATCGATGTTCTTCTCGACCAGCGTCGACTGCTTGCGCAGCGCATGCGTGAGCCAGTCGCGCGTGACGGCCAGCACCGAGAGCAGGTCCTTCGGCTGGTCCTTGGCGTATTCGTCGAGGTAGAAGAAGAGCGTGCCCTCTTCATACGGGCCGCGCCACACGCCGTGGCGCTCCAGCAGCGTGCGGCCGTCGAAGTCTTCGACGCCCTTCCATGCTTCGTTGCCCGCGCAGCGGCGTCCGAGGAATTCGCGCAGCCGCTGCAGTACCGCCGCGGGCCACACCAGGTGCCGCCCCGTGAGCGACAGGAGACCGTTGATATCGCGCCGCACATTGAAGCGCGGCCCCTGCTTGGCCGCGAGCGTGAGCACGAAGTGCGAGCACATGAGCTCGAGCACCGGCGCCTCCTTGAGGCCGGGCGACGGCAATGCCTGCCCGCGTACTGCAGCAGCCACTACATCGACACCCGCACGCTTGGCCATCAGGCAACCTCCAACGAGGACAATCTCAATCTCGGAGCGACCATAACGCAGACTTTTAGCTTCGGGAAGGCCAGTAAACGGGAAAAACCCTGATGGTGCGATTCCAGCCACAATGCGCGCCATGATCGGAATCCAGGAAATCGAGCGCGCCGCGGCGCGCCTGCAAGGCCAGGTGCTCAACACGCCGTGTGTCGAGTCACGCACCCTGTCGGAAATCGTCGGCGCTCAGGTGTTCCTGAAATTCGAGAACCTGCAGTTCACATCCTCGTTCAAGGAGCGGGGGGCGTGCAACAAGCTGGTCGATCTTTCTCAGAACGGTACACGCGGAGTGATCGCCATGTCTGCCGGCAACCATGCGCAGGGTGTGGCCTATCACGCGCAGCGCCTCGGATTGCGCGCCCTGATCGTGATGCCGCGCTTCACCCCTGGTGTGAAGATCGAACGCACGCGCGGCTTCGGCGCCGAGGTGGTGCTGCACGGCGACACGCTGGAGGCGGCGCGGACCCACGCTTTTGAGCTTGCACAGCGCGAAGGGCTGACCTTCGTGCATCCCTACGACGACGAGGCAATCATCGCGGGCCAGGGCACGGTGGCGCTCGAGATGCTCGACGCCGTACCCGACCTGGACACGCTGGTGGTAGCGGTGGGCGGCGGCGGGCTGATCGCGGGCATGGCGGTCGCCGCGCGCGAGCGCAAGCCGGGCATCGAGATCGTCGGTGTGCAGACCACGCGCTTTCCGGCGATGGTCAACGCCATCAAGGGCACGCACCACGTGCAGGGCAAGAGCACGATCGCCGAAGGCATTGCGGTCGGCACGCCCGGCGTGCTGACGCAGGAAATCATCGCGAGCAAGGTCGACGACCTGCTGCTGGTGGACGAAGGCGACATCGAGCAAGGCGTGCTGATGCTGCTCGAAATCGAAAAGACGCTGGTCGAAGGCGCGGGCGCGGCGGGGCTGGCGGCGCTGATCCGGCACCCCGAACGCTTCAAGGGCAAGCGCGTGGGGCTGGTTCTGTCGGGCGGCAACATCGATCCACTGCTGCTAGCGGCCATCATCGAGCGGGGCATGGTGCGGGCTGGGCGGCTGGCCCGAGTGCGTGTCAGCGCGCGCGATGTGCCGGGCTCGCTGGCCCAGATTACGGCCACTGTGGCCGAAGCGGGCGCTAACGTCGATGAAGTTCACCATCAACGTGCCTTCACGATGCTGGCGGCGCAGAACGTCGACGTCGAGCTGGTGCTGCAGACGCGCGGGCGGGCCCATCTGGCCAGCGTGCTGGCCGCGTTGAAGGACGCGGGCTTCGAAGCTGAAGAGCAGCATTGAGCCGCAAGATCAACCCCGGCAAGCCTGATTCAGGGGCTCGCATCCCCCTAGACCGGCCCTGGGCTACCCGCCGGTAAAATGCCATCAGTTTGTCAATTGAGCCTTCGAGGAATTTCCCGATGTCCAACCCTACTCCCGTAGAGCCGAGCCACGCTGCCGCTGCCGAAAAAGACGCCGTCGAATCGGTCGTTCACCTGATGCCATTGGTGCTTCCGCTGGCCGGCGGCGTGCTGATGCTGCTTCTGGCATCGATCGCGGTCTTCTTGGCCTGACGCTGACAGGCACTGTCGCCTTTGTCTGCGGGCGGTGCGGCCCGCACTGACGCAATCTCCCGAAGCGAAACGTTTTCTCAAACGGACCTCCGTGCCTGAGCAGGCACAGCGCCCCGTTCGGAAAGACGATTTTTCAACTTAGGAGATTTTCCGATGAACGCACCCACGATGCAGGGCCTCAACATTCAGGCGCCCTCATACGTCAAGAACGCGAAACTGATTGCCTGGGTGGCCGACATGGCCGCGCTGTGCAAACCCGAAGCCATCCACTGGTGCGACGGGAGCAAGGAAGAATACGACCGCCTCTGCCAGCAACTGGTCGACGCCGGCACCTTCAAGAAGCTCAACCCCGCCAAGCGCCCCAATTCGTTCCTCGCGGTGTCCGACCCGAGCGACGTGGCGCGCGTCGAAGACCGTACCTTCATCTGCTCCGCAGAAAAGGAAAACGCCGGCCCCACCAACAACTGGATGGCACCGGCTGAAATGCGGGCGACGCTGCAGCCCCTGTTCGACGGCTGCATGAAGGGCCGCACGATGTACGTCGTGCCGTTCAGCATGGGCCCGCTGGGCTCGCCGATTGCCCACATTGGCATCGAACTGTCCGACTCGCCTTATGTGGCCGTCAACATGCGCATCATGACTCGCATGGGCAAGGCCGTGTACGAGGTGCTGGGCGCTGACGGCGACTTCGTGCCTTGCGTGCACACCGTGGGCGCGCCGCTCGAAGCCGGCCAGAAAGACGTGGTCTGGCCCTGCAACAAGACCAAGTACATCGTTCACTACCCCGAGACGCGCGAGATCTGGAGTTATGGCTCCGGCTACGGCGGCAACGCACTGCTGGGCAAGAAGTGCTTCGCGCTTCGCATCGCTTCCAACATGGGCCGCGACGAAGGCTGGCTGGCCGAGCACATGCTCATCCTGGGCGTGACGAGTCCCGAAGGCAAGAAGTACCACGTGGCGGCTGCGTTCCCCAGCGCTTGCGGCAAGACCAACTTCTCGATGCTGGTGCCGCCTGCCGGCTTCGAAGGCTGGAAGGTCACGACCATCGGCGACGACATCGCCTGGATCAAGCCCGGCAAGGACGGCCGCCTGTACGCCATCAATCCTGAAGCGGGTTACTTCGGCGTGGCGCCGGGCACCAACATGCTGACCAATCCGAACTGCATGGACAGCCTGCACCACGACGTGATCTTCACGAACGTGGCACTGACCGATGACGGCGACGTCTGGTGGGAAGGGATGGAGCAGGACACCAAGACGCTACCCGAGCATTTGATCGACTGGCAAGGCAATGACTGGACGCCGCAGATCGCCAAGGAGACTGGCGCCAAGGCAGCCCACCCGAACTCGCGTTTTACCGTGGCGGCCACGAACAACCCCGCGCTCGACGACGCTTGGGACGACCCGAAGGGCGTGGCAATCGACGCCTTCATCTTCGGCGGTCGGCGCTCGACCACCGTGCCGCTGGTGACCGAAGCCCGCAATTGGGTTGAAGGCGTCTATATGGCTGCGACCATGGGTTCAGAGACCACTGCCGCCGCCGCCGGCCAGCAAGGCGTGGTGCGCCGCGATCCGTTCGCGATGCTGCCGTTCATGGGCTACAACATGAGCGACTATTTCCAGCACTGGCTCAATCTCGGCAAGAAGCTGGAAGCCTCGGGCGCCAAGCTGCCGAAGATCTACACGACCAACTGGTTCCGCAAGGGTGCCGACGGCAAGTTTGTCTGGCCAGGCTACGGCGAGAACATGCGCGTGCTGAAGTGGATGATCGATCGCGTCGAAGGTAACAAGACGGAGGGCGTGGAGCACATCACCGGTGTGAGCCCGCGCTATGAGGATCTGAACTGGACGGGCCTGAACTTCAGCGCCGAGCAATTCGCCACGGTGACCAGTATTGACAAGGCAGCCTGGCAAGCGGAGTTGAAGCTGCACGCGGAACTGTTCAAGCAGCTGGAGCACCATCTGCCGACGGAATTGCCGGAAACCAAGGCTGCTATTGAGCAGCGCCTGGCCGCCTAATCACACTGGCTGCGTTAATAAAAAAAGCCCGATGGACTCATCGGGCTTTTTTGTTGCTGTGCATTTGGATATTTGCAAGTTCCAAAAGCCTCCTCCAAAGCAAAAACCCCCAGTCATTTCTGACTGGGGGTTTCTGGGCTGTAAGAGCCTGACGATGACCTACTTTCACACGGGAACCCGCACTATCAT
>NZ_FNOL01000043.1:0-10981 GCF_900106655.1 Variovorax sp. YR634 | reverse complement strand
TGCCAAGCTTGATGTAGAGCTGAACGGCTCGAATCCGATCTTCGTAGGAATACACGAACTACCTCCTGGTAGTCCAAGTTTTCGTCCGCACCCCCAGGGGGTCAATTTTCGGCAGCAATCAACAGTTTCGCCAGAGATCGAATCGAGGTTCACCGCCGGACTTCTGGACGAGATCGCCAGCATCAGGGTTCTCAGAGATGTAGGCTGCGAATTCACCGCGCTCGTCCTCTGTCCAATAATTCGGCCATAGCTTCTGGAAAAGTTGGTGTTCTAACGACGGTTAGCATGCGCCAAGTCGTACGCCACTGACGTACAGTCTACGCTTGCACGATCGTGAGGCCTGTCACGAATCCGGCATCAGAAATTCGCCATGCAAAACACGCCCTTCGCTTCAATCCTGTGTTCGTTAGCCTTCGCGCTCTGTGCTTCGCTCGCGACCGCCAAGCCCCTCCCCTATGAGCCAGCCGTCGTCACGCTCCAAGGCACGCTGCTCTCCGCTGACGGGATGAAGCCCGAGGGAGAGAAGCTCAAGTTCCCGGCGATACGGCTCACCGAGCCCATCTCCGTGCCGGAAGACGAGCCGCGCGATTGGCCTGCCGAGAAAAACGTGGTGCTACTGCACATGGCGCTCGACGAAAAGAACATGGCTGCGTTCAAGCGCCTCAAGGGCAAGACGGTCGAGGTCACCGGCCGACTCTTCCATTCGGACAATGGCAACCATCAGACGAGCGTGCTGATCTTTCCGGTGTCGATCTCGCCCATCAAGTAGCAGGGAGTCACCGAAGTAGCTGAGGTTTGCGCCCGCGTGCCCGCATTGGTCGAACACAACGGCCAAGGAGCGATGCGCATCGAAGTCGATGGAGCCCACATGCACCAACCCGCGCGGATCCTTGGGCATGGCCCGGCATGAAAATGGGACGAAGTAGATGTCGAGCATGGGCGCATCGGAGGCCACGCTCAACGCCGCAGCATCGAGCGGTAGTAGTCCGCGAGTGCACCGTACGAAAGCAGAGCACCTGCAATCTTCGTCAGCACTTGCACGTCGCCCTCCTCCTTGCGGAAATGGAGCGTGACGCTGGATGGAAGCAGAACCACTTGCTCGTCGCCCAGGTCGAAGCCTGTCGCGCCCTCGATAGCGCAAGCGGCCCGCGCGGGTCCGGCAATGTCCGCGAAGCCGGGCAGGTCGCAATGCCCGAAGAAGTCGATGGTGTCGTGCAAGAAATTCTTTTCGAGGTCGAAGTGGAGGTTGAGACTCCAGCCGTCGAAGTCGAAGGTGTACACGACCCCCGACCCCGTGCGCCATTGCTCGTCGGCCTCTTGCTCGCAGGCTGTCTGCTCCGGAATGCTCATGCCCGCGGCCAGATGCACGGCGCCTCGCTCGAGGTAGCGCAGAAGGTCGAGCTGCCCGGCGATGGTTTGCTTCAACATCCGACGTGCTTCACCAGCCTCCGTTTCACCGGAGACGGAAGTTCTCCGCCGCACTGCCGAGCCACTCCTGCTGAGCAGGAATGTGCGCCGCAAGTCCTTCCAGGAATGAAGCAAAGCGCTCGAAGATTTTCACGGCCTCGGGATCCTCGGAGGTATGACCCCACCCCGTGGTGTGGGAGTCTTCGAGCTGGTCCAGTATCTTGAAGAAAACCTCGCTGTTGCGCGCGATGTCATCGGGCTCGAGCGCCATCAGGCCAAGCATGAAGCGCACCTCGTCCCCCACGGAAAGCAGTGAGGGCGCGTTCTGCAGGTCTTCGTACAACAGGTCGATCGATTTCATGGACTGCAGGCCTTCATGGGTCAGGTGACCTTGTGGTCGGAATGTGAGTTCCATTCCTGCCAAGGCATCGTGCTTCGCCCCGACAGGCTCAGTCGCTGAACGCCACAAGCCCCGCGCCTTTGCCGACCGCTCCTTCGAAGATGCCGCGCATTTCGTCGAACGCCGCAAGCGCCTGGCGGTTGCCGCCAAGCTCTCCCACATTCGAAGTGAAGATTTTCAGCAGCGTTGCAACCTGTGCGGGTTTCAGCAGGGAATCTTCGAAGTACTTGAAACTTGCGCCGGCCTTGCTGCCCTTGTCGAACAACACGGCCAGCGAACGGTGCGCATCGAGTTCGATGGAGCCCGCCAGTTCCAGGCTGCCCGGGTCTTCGGGCATGTCCGTGGTGGAGGGGTCTGTGTAGTAGATGTCCAGCATAGTCAGTCCAGCGGGTGGAAGGTTCGAACGGTTCCGTCTTCGTTGACGGTGGCGCGATAACGTTTGTATTGTCCGTCGTACTTCAGCCGGGACTCGAACACGGCCTTCCCCTCGTAGCTCGACTCCTTGCCGTGCTTGAGCGTCTTGCCCAGCAGCGAGGAAATCTCTCCCTGGCTCATGCTGGAGCTGAACTTCGATTTGTTGGGGAACCGCGCCGGATCGACGTGCCGGTCGTAGATGTGCTTCCACCCCGACGTGGCATTGCCCTGCTCCAGCGTGAAGTTGCGGCTGCCCCTGTTGAAGCCGACCGGCCGTGCAAGCGTCTCGCCGCAGATCCAACCCAGCGGGTCGATCCACCGGATGGGGTTGGGAGAGTAGCTGTGCAGGTTGTCGCCACCCGCAAGCCCGATGGGGTCAGGGCTGATGAACCGCCCGATGTCCGGGTCATAGAACCGGAAGGTGTTGTAGTGCAGCCCCGTGTCCCGGTCCAGGTACTGCCCCTGGAATCGCAGGTTCTGCTCGATGGCCTGGGGCGCCGTGCCGGTCGATGCAACAGCGCGGCCATTCAGGGCCGTGACCTCCCATTGCTCGGTAACGGTCGCGCCCCATGTCCTGTAGCTCGCGCGCCAGCACAGTTGGCCTTCGTTGTTGCTCAGTTCTTCCGGCAGGCCGGCGGTGTCGTTGTGAAAGTGAAAGACCTGTGCCGTGTCCGATGACTGGGCGGGCTCGGCCTTCGCGTCGAGCCGCGCGACTGGTACGTGGCTTTCGGCCTCGTACACATAGCTCACCACCTGCGAGCCCCTGCGCTCCTCGATCAGCCGCATCCCCTCCCAGATGAAGCGCGTGCTGCCGAACGCATCGTGCTTCGCCACGCGCCGCCCCATGGCGTCGTAGTCGAATCGCGTGAGTTGCGTGGTGGCTTCGGGCGTGCCCGGGCGGCGCGTGGTGTGCACGGCCACGAGTCGGCTTTCCTCGTCCCACTCGAAGCGCTGCTCGGTATGCCTGCCCGCCCTCTTGCGCACCAGCCGGCCATGGCCGTCGTAGCTGTAGCGCTTGTCCTCGAAAACGCGCACTAAGTTGTCGCGCACATAGCCGGGCGCGGTCGATGATGCATCGAGCAGGTTGCCCGCAGGGTCGTAGGCGAAGCGTTCGCTGTTGGCAGCCGCCGCGCTGCGCAAGGTTTCCTCGATGCGCCCGGTAGCGTCGTACCGGTGCCCTGTCGTGCCCTGCAGCGAATGCCGGCTCTGCCGCAGCTCGCCCACGGGGTCGTAGCTGTATTCCTTCATCAACCCGTCGAGCAAGCGGGCCCCGGGCGTGCCGGCGCTGTCGATGGCCTGGCGCCAGCTCGGGTCTTGCGTAGTGAAGGCTGTGTCCAGCCCGCCAGCCCGGCACCACGATGCGGCACGTCGGCCCAGCGGGTCGAGCGCGAAGCGGGTGTGCAGCGCGCCCTGGCTGCGCGCCACTTCGCGGTGCAGGTCGTCGCGCTCGATGTCGCTGATCAGTTGGTGCACCGCGGGTGCATCACCGCGCTGCTGCGACAGGTTGATCTGGTGCAGGTGGCCGGAGCCGTAGTACAGATAGTTCAGCACACGCTGCACACCCGGCTGCGACGCGATGGCGGGCAGCACGGTCTGCGTGCGGTTGCCCAGTTCGTCGTGCGCGTGGTGCAGGGTGTGCGTTTCGCCGGTTAGCTCGTCGATGGCGGTCTCTTCGATCAGCCGGCCGAGCTTGTCGTAAGCGAAAACGGTGCGGTGCAGCGTGCGCGCTTCGCCGCCGGTGCCGGGTTGCGGCGCCTCCAGCTTGACCGCCTCGGTCAGCCGATCGAGCTGGTCGTAGCTGTAGCGGTAGTGGTGGCTCTGGGTGCGCTTCCCGATGAGGCGACCCACGGCGTCGCGCAGCAGTTCGGTGCGCAAGGGCCGGCTCGCGGCAGGCCGTTGCCCGATGCCGTCGTGCAGCGCGAGGTCTTCGTCGCCGATGCCGGGCACATGGGTGATGCACACCGGCCAGCCGTTGGCGTCGTATTCCACCTGCACACGCGTGCCGCCCACGCGGCGCTCTTCCACCACGCGGTCGGCGGCGTCGCGCACGAACTCGAAGTGCAGGCCGTTCTCGTTGACGAGCGACTGCAGGCGCTGGGCGCTGTCGTAGTGCCACGCGATGCGGCGCCCCTCGGCGTCCTGCCGCGTCAGCGGTTGGCCGCGCAGGCCGAGTGCGAATTGCGTGCTGCGGCTCAGCGCATCGGTGGCGGCCACGATGCGGCCGGCCGCGTCGCGGCGGAACGACTGGTGGCTCTGGTCAGGCTGCGACACCGACAGCAGTCGCCCCATGGCGTCGTGCGTCAATCTCGTGCGCTGGTTCGCGGCGTCGGTCACGGCCTGCAGGTGGCCCCAGCCGTCGTAGGCGTAGCGCGTGGTCTTGCCGGAGCAGTCGGTCAGGGAGACCAGTTGCGCGCACTCGTTCCAGGCCATGCGGTTGGTGCCGCCCTTGCCGTCGGTAACGACGATGGGCAGGCCCCGCCTGTCGTAGGCGTACTCGGTGGTGTGGCCCAGCGGGTCGGTCTCGCGCACCAGGTTGCCCTGGTCGCTGTAGGCATAGGTCCAGGTGCTGCCGTCTGCAAGGGTTTCGCGCCAGCGCTCGCCGAACTCGGTCCAGCCGGTGCTCTGCGTGCGGCCCAGCGCATCGGTGCGGCTGCTCATGAACCCCATGGGGTCGTAGGTGCAGCGCGTGGTGGCGCCGCCCGGCTCGGTGATGGCAACGAGCTGGCGCAGCTCGTTGTACTGCGCATGCCATTGGCGGCCGGCCGCGTCGATGTAGTCGGTGACCTGGTGGTCGGCGTTCCAGTGCCAGGCGAATTCGCGGCCGAGCTGGTCGATGACCAGGGTTTCACCCAGCGCCAGCGCATCGTCCGCGGGGGGCGTCATGCGGCGCACGGTGTAGCTCTCGCCGTCGTTTGTCCAGTGGCGGGCCACGTGCGCGTCGCCGGCCGGGCCGCGCCACTCGTAGCGGCACTCCAGCCCCGCCGCGTCGGCGTGGAAGCTCAGGAGGCCCTGGGCGTCGTAGCCGAAGCGGCGCACCACTACGCCGTTGCGGTCGGTCACGTCGAGCAGGCGGCCTTCGGCGTCGTGCCTGTACGCCACCAGCAGGCCCGGCAGCTCGCCGGGTGCACCGGCGGCCAGGCGCACTGCCCCCAGCCGGCGGCTCTCGCCCGCGTAGTCGAGCGCAAGCAGGCGCCCGGTGCTGTCGGTCAGCTCGCTCAGCCGGCCCAGCACATCGTGGCGCAGGTCGATGAAGTTGCCGTTGCGGTCCTCGAGCCGCGCGAGCTTCAGCGTCTGCGTGCGCGGCAATTCGGCGGACGGTGGCCCGAACATGAAGAACAGCCCGCCCGGCACGTGAATGAAGTAGTGGCCGCCTTCGGAGCGGCACAGGTCCAGGCCGTCGCGCAGGCTGTATTGCCGAGTACCGGGCTCGATATCTGGCAGCACCATCGGCCGGCCCTGCTCATCGATGAGCGTCACGGTGGGCTGTCCGGCGGGGTCATTGCCCAGCCGCAGCTCCATCGCATAGGGCAGGCTCCAGCCCTGCCCAAGCGCGCCGTCGCGGCGAAGGTCGTGGCTGCTGTAGAAGCGCTGCCACGCAATGGGCAGCGGGCCGGGCAAGCTGAAGTCAAGCTCGCTCTCGCCGCCCAGAAACTTTCCGCCCGTGGCCGCATGCACCGGGTTGCCGAAGGAGCTGACCAGGCCGTGGATGCCCATGCCCAGCCCCACCGCCCCTTCGATCAGGCAAGGCAGCGCGTTCTTGCCCTGGCGCGCGAGCTTGGGCAGGCAGCGCAGGCCGCGGTAGATCATGACCACGTTGAAGATGGTCACCAGCACCTTCGAGATGAGCGGCACCTCGTCGGCCACCTCGCGCACGCGTGCGGTCGGCCCACCGATGAAGACGGTGGGCGAGCCTTCGCTCACCTTGGCGCCGCACTCGGTGTGGTCGTCCTTGCGCGAGGCCACACCCATGTTGACGAACACGGTCTCCGCGCCCTCGGCAAGAAGGATCTGCGGCGAGTCTTTCTTGCAGCTCACGGTGTCCATCGGCATCTCGGGCGAGGCGCGCGCCGCGCCTATGGCCTTGCTGTCGATGAACACGTCCGACGAGCCGCTGGTGATCATGCCGGTCACGGTGAGGGTCTCGGGCACCAGCGCATCGGCAATCGACTCGCCCAGGCTCGCGCCGACATACCCGCCGACCATGCGCGCGCCCACCACCACAGCGCCCGCCACCAGCGGCCCCGCAAGCCCCCCGGTGCCGACCACGGCGGCAGCGGCCACGCCCACCGCAAAGCCCACGGCAATGCCGCCGATCAGCCCGCCCGCGAACTTGGCCCAGAAGCGCGCGTGCGCGTTGGTGTGGGCAATGGGGTCGTGCAGCCGGGCGGCGGGTTTACCGGCCATGGGTCGTCGTGGCCTTCAAGGTGTCAGGCCCTGGGCTGAAAGCTCTCGAGCGTGCGCCGCCACAGCGCGAGCGCCTCTGCGTCGAACGGCACGGGGCTGCTGGCCGTGAGGATGAGCACGGCCTTGCCGGTGGCGTCCTGCGGCAAGAGAAACACGGCCTGGCGCTGGTGCAGCGCCTGTCCGTTCTGCTTGAACTGCGTGGCGAGCTCGATGGCGCGCAGGCTCGCAATGGCGGGCCCCACGGCGATGTCGGTGCGCGACACCTCCTTCAGCTGGCTCACCTGGCGCGTCAGGTCGTTCATCTGCCGCGTGACGAACTGCGCCAGGCTCTCCTGCGCGCGCAGCGCATCGCGGCTCACGATGAGCGTGGTGCCGGAGCCATCGGGCATGGCCAGCACGTTCATCGAGCGATCGATGCGCCCATCGTCCGGCACGTCGAACTGGCCTTCCTGGATGTGGTACTTCATCAGGCTGCTTTCTTCCGGGTTTGTTCTATGCGGGGTCGAAAGCCACGAAGGCCAGGCAGTCGGGGTTGCGCTCGGTGAAGCCGAACGACAGCCGGCCCCAGCCGAGCGTGGCCGTGAAGGTGCTCGCTTCGTCGAGCGAACGGCCGCGCGGCACGTCGATGAGTTCCAGTGCGGCGTAGTGCTGGCGCACTTCGGCCATCGGCACGCAGCGCCCCTTCAGCTCCAGCACCAGGAAGCCCTGGCTCGCATCTTCGCGCTTGATGCGCAGGTCGATGCGCGCAAGCTCAGCGCCATCCGCAAGGCGCACCGGCGTACCTTCGAAGAACCGGAACGCGTCGCCGCCCGCGGCATGCGTGTCGCTCAAGGTGGTCGACAGCGTGCGGCCGACCTTCTGCGTGGAGAACGGCAACTGCGCCGCCAGCGCATCGACGGCCTGCCAGAGCGTCATGGTCGTGGCTTGCCGGTTCATGGGTTCAGTGTTTGCCGGCATATTTCTTGTCGTAGGAGTTGCCGTAGTACTGCGTGTACTGCTCGCCGGTGGTCGATGTGGTGAGCGTGCCGTAGTACTTGCCGGCCGCGGCTCTTGCGGCCTCCCGGGTACCACCCTTCACCATGCCGTTGTAGGCCTCGTTGAAAGCCTCCACATTCGCGGGGTTCGCGCCCTGGAGGATGTCGACCTTGGCCGCGCGCCAGACTTCACGCTGCACCTGGATCTGGTTCAGTGCGGCCTCGCCCTCGGAGCTGAGCATGCTGTTGACGAACGCGGTCTTCGAGGAAATATCGGGCTTGAAGCGGTATGAATAGACCGCGTGCCCGACCTCGTGCGACAGCGAGGCGGCGGTCTTGTACGGGTCGCTCGCGTAGTCGCCGTCGATCACGATCTTCCTGACACCCGGATTGGTGTTGGCATACGAGCCTCCGCCTGCAGCGCCATAGCTGACATTCCATTTCTCGCCCTGCAAAAACTTGATCTGCCTCTGCAGCGTGGGCGACCTCGCCGCGATGGCGTCGACACCTTTGCCGAGGCCGGTGGTGACGTAGCCCGGCGGCGCGGCTGCGGGCACAGCACGCTCCGATGCCTCTGCCGACGTGGCAGCAGCCGCGGGCGTCAGGGGCACGCCGTCTTCCACCACGGCTTCCTCGCTCTGGCTGCCGATGGGCGCATCGCAGTTCAAGAAGATCTTGCTGCCGCGCTGGTCGAGCTCGCCCGTGAAGTTGACGAGGCCCTTCACGCCGTTGATGTTCACCGTGCCGTCGGCCAGCAGCACGATGGACGACTTGCCGCAGATCAGCGAGATGCTGGTCTTGCCGGTAACGAACACGTCCTGGTCGGCCGCCTGGATCACGACCGACTTGCGGCCTGTGATGTTGGCGTTGCTCTCGGTGGAGGTCATGGAGGCGTCGGTCTTCGACACCAGGTTGACGGCGCCCGCGCTGGCGTGCGAGACGATGTCGCCGCCCGACACCACGTTGACCTGCCCGCCCTCGCTCACCTGCGTGAGCATGCCGCCGGTAACGAGCTGCGTGAGCTGCGCGCCGGTGGTCAGCGTCATGGCCGAAGTGGCGCGCATCGACACGCTCTGCCCCGAGCTCACGACGATAGGCTTGGGACTGATCATGGTCTGCCCCTCGGGGCTGACGATGGAGACCACGGGCTTGTCGATCTTGCGCGAGAGGTCGAGCATCTGCTGCGCGTCAGCCATGGCGGGGTCGGGGTTGTCCGAGACGCCGGCTTCCGGCGTGCCGCCCGCGGCCAGTGCTGCCACGGCCTGCGAAACGCCGCCCGCGGCTTGCACACCCTGCACCAGGCCCATCAGCGTCTGGTTCTTGCCCTGAGCCATCGACCCGACCAGTGCCTTGGTGGCCGCGATGGCCTGGCCCGACGCCTGCATCAGCGCATTGCTCTGCGCCAGCGTGGCGCCCATGTGCTCGTGGCCGTCGGGGTTGTCGCGCGAGACGCGTTGCGCGTAGTCCTGCGTGTAGGTGGTCAACAGCAGGCCCTTGTCCGCGCGGATGGAGCCCCACTCATTGGTGCGCAGCTCGAAGCCATAGCTGCGCTGCACGCCCGAGCCCTGGTTCATCAGGTAGCCCATGTGCAGGTGGGTGTTGCCGTGGTCGGTCGACAGCTCGATGTGCTCGGTGCCGCGGCTGTCTTCGAAGCGCAGCATGTGCTTGCCGCCGCCGCCCTTGCTCCAGTTCGTCTGGAAGCCGGTCTGCGTCTTGTGGCGCGGCAGCTCCCAAGGCGGCATCTGCGCGGCGTTGTAGACACAGCCGGTGACGATCGGATAGTCAGGGTCGCCGTTGAGAAAGTCGACGATCACCTCCTGTCCGATACGCGGGATATGCATGGCGCCGTAGTTGCTACCAGCCCAGGTCTGCGACACGCGGATCCAGCACGACGAGTTCTCGTCGCGCCGGCCATAGCGGTCCCAATGAAACTGCACCTTGATGCGGCCGTACTCATCGGTGTGAATCTCTTCGCCCGCGGGGCCCACCACCACCGCGGTCTGCGGTCCGGTGGTGCGCGGCCTGGGCGTGACGCGCGCGGGGCGATAGGGCGCGCTGTCGGGGAGCACCTCGAAGGTCTGGCGATAGCTGGTGCTGCTGGTCGATTCGCTGTAGGCCGCGTCCGCCGCGCCGACCACGCGCAGCGCGTTCTCCTGGAAGTCGTAGGTCACGGCCTCGATCAGGTAACGGCGGTTGTCCTCGGCGTTCGGATGGCGCGCCAGCTCGAACAGGTAGCCCGGTGCCATGTGGCGCAGGTTGCCTTCGGCGCTCACCAGTTCGCGGCGCCCGGCGAGCTGCTCCAGCCGCAGGCGTGCATAGTTCTCGCCGTCACCCAGCTCGGTGTAGCCGCCGGGCCAGTCGTAGATCTCGAAGTCGTCGCGGCTGTGGCCGGCCGGCTGCTGGCGCACTGTGTCGATCTCGGCGTTGGGCTTCTTGAAGTCGTAGTCGTCAGCGGCGAAGTTGCCCGAAGCGATGTCTTCCGAATGGCTCCAGCTGTCGATGAAGTCCTGCTCGAGGATCTGCGCGGCCAGCACGCCCGCGTGGTACGGCACCTTCACCGGACCGCTGGGCAGGGGGGTGTGCGAATCCGCGCCGTCGCACAGCACCAGCTGATGGCTGCCCTGCGCGTGCGAGAAGAAGTAGTAGATGCCCTCCTGCTCCATGAGCCGGCTGACGAAGTTGAAGTCACTCTCCGAGTACTGCACACAGTAGTCCCAGGTGCGGTAGTTGCCGCTCAGGCGCGCGTCGATGGCATAGCCGTAGGGCGCGAGCACCTCCTGCAGGATCTGCGGTGCCGTCTTGAACTGGAAGATCTTGAAGTCGGAGCGACGCGTGGCATACCACAGCCAGGGGCGCAGCGTGGCCTCGTACACGCACATGTCGCCGTCGTCCTTGCCCACGTAGGCAAAGCGCGTGACCTGTCCACTCAGGAAGCGCTTGCCGGCGCCGCCGAGTTCCGTGGCGAGGTTCACCTCGATGCTCATGTCCTCCCCCAGCATGCGCTTGGGCTGGATGTTGGGCATGTCGCTGATGAGCCGCACGCGATGCTCGAACAGTGCGGAGATGCGCTCCTGTCCCGTCATCGAGCGGAACTTCAGGCGCTCGCCCAACACGCTGTGGGCGATGAAGCTGCGGGTCATTCCTGGAAGGCTCCCTGGTCAATGCGAGCCCGGCGCGTGCCGCAGAAGCGAGCAACGCGCCCGGCAAAGGGAACTCATGCTTCCTTGTTTTCCTTGATGTTCCAGCCCAGCACCGTCTCGGCGCCCTTGCCGCCCTTGTCGGTCTGCTCCCAGTACTGCTGCTTCACCTTCGCGGCCTGGAAGGCGTACTGCACGAACACGGCGTCCGAACCCTGCTCGGCCGTGTACTGCACCGAGGTGAC